>CAZTPK010000185.1:0-4825 GCA_964614765.1 uncultured Gammaproteobacteria bacterium | reverse complement strand
GCCGGCGCGGGGCGTCGTTTCTTCACGGCGGCTTCACGGGCGGCGCGATAACTTGTCCACCCGTCGACACTGAATGGCGGCCACGTTGGGGCTTCGACACCGTCAAGACGAGAGAGCGACAAATGAATGTGATGCAAGTGGCGATCAATCTCACCGAGCAGGGGTTGATGCCCGATGCCGTCGTGCGGCGCGGCATCAACAGCCTGCTGGGACGCCGTCTGAGCGGCATGCCCGGGGATTGCGAGGCGCAGGCGGAATGGACGGAGCGATTCGTGCGCGCGCTGCGGGAAGCGCCAATCGCACTGCTCCCGGAAGCCGCCAACGAGCAGCACTACGAGGTGCCGGCTGCCTTCTTCGAACTCGTGCTGGGACCGCATCGGAAGTACAGCTGCGGGTACTGGGCCGACGGATGCGCAACGCTGGGCGAGGCCGAGTCCGAGGCCTTGCGCCTGACCTGCGAGCACGCCGGGCTGGCTGACGGTCAGAATGTGCTCGAGCTGGGATGCGGCTGGGGCTCGCTCTCTCTCTGGATGGCCTCGCGCTTTCCGCGCTCGAGAATCACCGCGGTCTCCAACTCGCAGTCGCAGCGCGACTACATACTGCACCAGGCCCGGGAGCGCGGCCTGGACAACATCGAGGTGCTGACGGCGGACATGAACGGCTTCGATCCCGGCCGGAGATTCGATCGGGTGGTGTCGGTGGAGATGTTCGAGCACATGCGCAACTGGCCGGAGCTCTTCAGGCGCATCAACGCCTGGCTGGCGCCCGAGGGGCGTTTTTTGATGCACGTCTTCTGTCACCGCGCCGTTCCCTATCTCTTCGAGGCGCACGACAGCAGCGACTGGATGAGCCGTCACTTCTTCTCCGGCGGCATGATGCCGAGCGACGGGCTCGCCGGCCGACTCCAGGGTGATCTGTTGCTGCAACGGCAGTGGCGGTGGAACGGCGTGCACTACCAGCGCACGGCGGAGGCATGGCTTGAGAACATGACCGCGAATCGCGATGCCGTGCGCGAGGTGCTCGCCGCGGCCTATGGCGCCTCCGAGGTCGAACTCTGGTGGGGTCGTTGGCGCATGTTCTTCATGGCGTGCGCGGAGCTGTTCGGCTATGCCCGCGGACAGGAGTGGTGGGTCAGCCACTACCAGTTCTGCCGCGCGGCGGATGGCGGCGCCTCGAGCGGGGTGAGCGCGTGCTGAGCCGGCTCGCGGACATCGCGCGTGCGCCCGCGAGCAACTTTCTGCTGGCGCAGGCAGGCTGGTTCGCCTGCGTGCTCGGCGCTGCCGGGGATCTGGCGCTGCCCGGGGCAGCGGTGGGGATCGCGATTGTGGCGATACATCTGCTCGTCAGCGCTTCGCCGCGGCGCGAGGGCAGGCATTTGGCCTTCGCTGCCCTGGTCGGGCTGTTGTTCGACTCCGCGCTCGTGGCCGCTGGCGTCCTGGAATACCGCAACGGAGTGTTCGCCGACGGTATCGCCCCGTACTGGATCGTCATCATGTGGCCGCTGTTCGCCACGACCCTGAACAGCAGCCTTCGATGGCTGCACGGCCGCTGGTTGCTGGCCGCGGCTCTGGGCGCGGTCTTCGCGCCGCTGGCGTATGTCGCCGGCGCCCGTCTCGGGGCGGTCGAGATCGTCGCGATGACGGCGGCGATGTCCGCGCTGGCGCTGGGCTGGGGCGTCCTCCTGCCCTTGCTCGTCGGCTGCGCGGCCCGGAACGACGGCGTGCGTCCGGCAGGTACCCTCGGTGCGGCCGCTCTCGTTCGGATTGTCGGCCATGTCTGAGCTCGCTGCGTACGCGCACGGCCTGCTGTGGATCCTGCCGCTAGCCGGGTTGGGGTGGGGTGTGAGCCTGCTCAAGCGCAATGTCGCCATCGTCGACAGTCTCTGGGCGCTGTTCTTCGTGGCGGCGTGCGCCGCCTACGCGAGCGCTCAGCATGCGCTATCCGAACGCGCGTGGATCGTGCTCGTGCTCGTCGTTTGCTGGGCCTTGCGTCTCAGCGGGCACATCACGATACGCAACTGGGGCGAAGGCGAGGATTATCGGTATCGCGCCATCCGCAGGAACAATGAGCCGGGCTTCCAATTCAAGAGCGTCTACATCGTCTTCGGCCTGCAGGCCGTCCTGGCCTGGATCATCTCGCTGCCGCTGTTCGTCGCCATCGGCAGCGACAGGCCGCTGAATGCCATCGACTATCTCGCGCTCTGCCTGTGGCTGTTCGGCTTCGCTTTCGAGGCAATCGCGGATTGGCAACTGGCCGCCTTCAGGCGGGCGCCCGGAAACGCCGGAAAGATCCTCGATCGCGGCCTGTGGAGATACAGCCGTCACCCGAACTACTTCGGCGAGTGCTGTCTTTGGTGGGGCTTCTACCTCTTTGCCGCAGCAGCAGGGGGCTGGTACGCGGTGCTGGCGCCGTTGCTGATGACCGTTCTACTGCTGCGTGTCTCTGGCGTGGCATTGCTCGAGCGGGCCATGGTCGTGCGGCGCCCCGAGTACCGCGAGTACATGGACCGGACCAACGCGTTCATACCCGGACCAACCCGGACTCTCGAGGCAAATCCCGGCGGAGCGAAATCATGAAACGGATCAGAGCGGCAATCGGCAGGTACGGCCGCCATTGCGCCGTGGTCGCGATGTTCATTGCGGCGATTGGCGTGCAGGCGGCGCAAGAGCAGGCGTGGCACTTCCGGGTCTTTCTCGACGACAAGCCGATCGGCACGCATAGATTCAGGCTGATCGACGAGGGGGAGAGACGGATCGTGCAGAGCGAGGCCGAGTTCGACGTCCGTCTTTGGTTCATCGAGGCCTACAACTACCTGCATCGAAACCGCGAGGTCTGGCGGGAGGGCTGCCTGGCGGAGATCGACGCGGCGACCGACGACAACGGCCGGCGGCAGCAGGTGACCGGCAGCCGGGCTGAGGACGGATTCAGGGTGTCCAGCAGCGCGCAGGGCGCTCGGACGCTGCCGGCGTGCGTCATGACATTCGCCTACTGGGACCCGGGGTTCCTGGAGCAGGGCAGGTTGCTGAATCCGCAAACCGGAGAGTACGTTTCGGTGAGCGTCGAGCGTATCGGCACCTCGCTCGTGGCATACCAGGGCCAGCAGGTGAGCGCCGAGGGCTACCGGCTGAAGGCCGGCGAGATCGTCATCGATGTCTGGTACTCGCCACAGCGGCAGTGGTTGGCCCTGGAGTCGATAACCGAGGGCGGGCGGAGATTGCGTTATGTGGCGCAGTAGCGAGGGCGCGATGACGGGGCAGTCGGTGAGGGCGCGCGGGATCAATGCGCAGGTGCTGGCGGTCGTTGCCGTGGCCGCGGGGATCGTCCATCTCGCCGGATGCACGGGTGCTCCTCCGGCGCCGATGCCGACGGTGCCGCAAGTCGATCTACATCGCTACATGGGAGACTGGTACGTCATCGCCAGCATACCCACGCGTTTCGAGGTGGGCGCCCACAATGCGGTCGAGCACTACCGGCTGGATCCCGACGGAAGCGTCTTCACCCGCTTCACCTTCAGGGCCGGAAGTTTCGACGGAAAGCTCAAGACCTACGATTCGCGCGGCTACATCGTCGACACCCGGACCAACGCCACCTGGGGAATACGGTTCCTGTGGCCGTTCAAGGCGGACTACCGGATCGTGTTCCTCGACGGCGATTACCGTCATGTCGTGGTCGCCCGCCAGAAACGCGACTACGCCTGGATCATGGCCCGGGATCCGAAAGTGGACGAGGGCGTGTACGCGCAGATGGTCCAACGCTTGGCGGACCTGGGCTACGACGTGAAGAAGCTGCAGCCGGTGCCGCAACGATGGCAGCCGTGAGCGGGCCCCGCGCATGAGCCGGAGAGTGGTGCGATGAAGATTGCCGTGGTGGGGACCGGGATCTCCGGTAACGTCGTGGCGCGGCGCCTGTACCGTGAGCACGAGATCACGGTCTTCGAGGCTGCCGATTACGTCGGCGGCCACACCCACACGGTGGACGTCGAACTGGGCGGCAAGCGCTACGCCGTGGACACCGGATTCATCGTCTTCAACGATCGCACCTACCCGAACTTCATCGCCCTGCTCGCGGAGCTGGGCGTGGCATCCAACCCGACGCAGATGAGCTTCAGCGTGCGCTGCGAGCGCACTGATCTCGAGTACAACGGCGCCTCGCTGGGCACGCTGTTCGCGCAACGGCGCAATCTGCTGCGACCGTCTTTCCATCGCATGCTGCGCGACATCCTCCGCTTCAATCGCGAGGCGCCCATGCTGCTGGACTTGGATGACGACCAGCGCGTGCTCGGAGACGTGCTTCATGCCGGCGGCTACTCGCGCGAGTTCGTCGAGCAGTACCTGGTGCCGATGGCGGCGGCGATCTGGTCGGCGGAGCCCGACAACATTTATCGGTTCCCGGCGCGATTCTTCATCCGCTTCTTCGCGAATCACGGGTTGCTCGAGATCGGCGGCCGCCCGCAATGGAGGGTGGTGGCAGGAGGGTCCCGCAGCTACGTCGATCCGCTGGTGCGGCCTTTCCGAGATCGGATCCGATTGCGCACGCCGGTCCGCGGCGTGGTCCGGCATTCCGACCACGTGGAGATCCGTTGCGAGGGTCGCGCGCCGGAGCGGTTCGACTGCGTCTTCATCGCCGCCCACAGCGACCAGGCCCTGGCGATGCTGAGCGACGCCACTGCGCAGGAGCGCGCGGTGCTGGCGAGGATTCCCTACCAGGAGAACGACGTGGTGCTGCACACCGACGCCCGGCTGCTGCCGCGGAGGCGACGCGCCTGGGCGGCATGGAACTACCACATCTTTCCGGAGACGCGCCGGCGCGTGGCGGTGACCTACAA
>CAZTPK010000184.1:0-4849 GCA_964614765.1 uncultured Gammaproteobacteria bacterium | reverse complement strand
TTCGGCCGCATCGCCGCGCAGACCGCCAAGCAGGTCATCGTGCAGAAGGTGCGCGAGGCCGAACGCGCACAGATCGTCGAGCAGTACCAGGACAAGAAAGGGCAGCTCGTTTCCGGGATCGTCAAGCGCATCGAGAAGGGGAGCATCTACATGGACCTGGGCGGCAATGCCGAGGCCATCATTCCGCGCGAGCACGTCATCCCGCGCGAGCCGATCCGCAACGGCGATCGCGTCCGTGGCCTGCTGTTCGACATTCGGCCCGAGAAGCGCGGTCCGCAGCTGTTCGTCAGCCGCACGGCCACCGAGATGCTGGTCGAGCTGTTCAAGCTCGAGGTCCCGGAGATCGGGGAGGGCATCATCGAGGTGCTGGGCGCGGCGCGCGATCCCGGCCTGCGCGCCAAGATCGCCGTGCGCACCAAGGACCCCCGCATCGACCCCGTCGGCGCCTGCGTCGGCATGCGCGGCTCGCGCGTGCAGGCGGTCTCCAACGAGCTTGCCGGCGAGCGCGTCGACATCATCCTGTGGGACGAGAATCCGGCGCAGTTCGTCATCAACGCCATGTCGCCGGCGGAGGTGGTGTCGATCCTGGTGGACGAGGACTCCCACAGCATGGACGTCGCCGTCGCCGAGGCCGACCTGGCGCAGGCAATCGGCCGCAGCGGCCAGAACGTCCGCCTCGCCAGCCAGCTCACGGGTTGGGAGCTGAACGTGATGACCGAGTCGCAGGCGGCCGAGAAGGCGAGCCGCGAGGAGCAGAATCTGCAGCAGGAGTTCATGGCCCAGCTCGACGTCGACGAGGAGGTGGCCCGGATCCTGGTCGACGAGGGCTTCACCAGCATCGAGGAGGTGGCCTACGTGCCGGAATCCGAGATGCTGGAGATCGAGGAGTTCGACGAGACGCTGGTCTCCGAGCTGCGCCGCCGTGCGAAGGACCTCCTGCTCACTCGCGCGATCGCCTCCGAGGAGAAGATCGGAGACGCCAAGCCGGCCGAGGACCTGCTCGGCATGGAGGGCATGGACGAGGCGCTGGCCTACCAGCTTGCCGGCAGGGGCGTGGTGACCATGGAGGATCTCGCCGAGCAGTCGGTGGACGAGCTGCTCGAGATCGAGGGCATGACCGAGGAGCGGGCCGCATCGCTTATCATGACGGCCCGCGAACCCTGGTTCGCCGAGAAACAGTAACGAGGAACAGTCTAGATGACGGGCGTGACGGTCAAGCAGTTCGCAGAACAGGTTGGTATCTCCGTGGAGCGGCTGCTCGCGCAGCTCGCGGATGCGGGGTTGCCTGCCAAGGCCGCGGACGACACGATCAACGACGACGAGAAGGGGCAGCTGCTGAGCCACCTGCGTCGCGCGCACGGCCGTGGCGAGGACACCACCGAGCCCACGCGCATCACCCTGCGCCGCAAGACGGTGAGCGAGCTCAAGGTGCCCGCCGACAAGGCGCGCCTGCGCGTGCGCCCAGGCGCGGTCGGCGCCAAGCCGGTGCCCACCAAGACCGTCAGCGTCGAGGTCCGCAAGAAGAAAACCTACGTCAAGCGCAGCCTGGTCGTCGACGAGGAGGCGCAGAAGCTCGCCGAGGAGGTCGCGCAGCGCGAGGAGCTGGAGGCCCGGGAGCGCGCGCGCCTGGAGGAGGAGCAGCGCCGGCAACGGGAATACGAAGATCAGCGGCGCGCCGAGGAGGAGAGCGCGCGCGCCGAGGCCGAGGCACGTCGCCGCGCCGAGGAAGAGCGGGCGAAGCAGGCCGCCGCACGGCCCGCGGAACGTCCGGCGCCTGCCGCCGAGGAGGATCGCGGCAAGAAAAAACGCGGCGAACCCGCGATGCGCGAGCGTGTCGAGGACCGGCTCGGACGCGCGGAGCTGCACGTCGACGCCAGCAAGGCGGGCAAGCGCAAGCGCAAGATGCCGCCGCCGCGCCGCGTCGTTACCCAGCCGGGCGGCAAGCACGGCTTCGAGCGCCCCACCGAGCCCATCATCCGCGAGGTCGCCATTCCCGAGGGGATCACCGTCGCCGAGCTCGCCCAGCGCATGTCGGTGAAGGCCGCCGAGGTGATCAAGGCCATGATGAACATGGGCAGCATGGCCACCATCAACCAGGTCATCGACCAGGACACGGCCGCCATCATCGTCGAGGAGATGGGACACAAGCCGAAGCTCATCCAGGCCAACGCGCTCGAGACGCAGCTCATGGAGGACATCGCCGTCACCGGCGACCGGCGTCCCCGTCCGCCCGTGGTCACCGTCATGGGGCACGTCGATCACGGCAAGACCTCGCTGCTCGATCGAATACGCAGTGCCGACGTCGCCGCCGGCGAGGCGGGCGGCATCACCCAGCACATCGGCGCTTACCGGGTCTCCACCAGCAGGGGCACGATCACCTTCATCGACACTCCCGGTCACGCGGCCTTCACGGCGATGCGCGCACGCGGCGCGAAGGTCACCGACATCGTCGTGCTGGTCGTGGCGGCCGACGACGGCGTGATGCCGCAGACGGTCGAGGCCATCCAACACGCGAAGGCGGCGAAGGTGCCGCTCATCGTCGCGGTGAACAAGATCGACAAGCCGGACGCGGATCCCGACCGCGTGCGGCAAGGCTTGACCCAGCACGGCGTCATCCCCGAGGACTGGGGCGGCGACACGCAGTTCGTGCGCGTGTCCGCCAAGACCGGCGAGGGCGTCAACGATCTGCTCGACGCCATCCTGCTTCAGGCCGAGGTCCTGGAACTCAAGGCCGTGGAGGACGGCCCGGCGACCGGTGTGGTCATCGAGTCCCGCCTCGACAAGGGGCGCGGTCCGGTGGCCACCGTGCTGGTTCAGAACGGCACCCTGCGCAAGGGCGACATCCTGCTGACTGGCTTCGAGTTCGGCCGTGTGCGTGCGATGACGGACGAGAACGGCCGGCCCGTGGAGACGGCCGGGCCCTCCACCCCGGTGGAGGTGCTCGGACTTTCCTCCACGCCCAACGCCGGAGACGAGGCGGTCGTCGTCGGCGACGAGCGCAAGGCGCGTGAGATCTCGCTGCTGCGCCAGGCCAAGAGCCGCGAGGCCAAGCTGGCGCGCCAGCAGGCCACCAAGCTCGAGAACGTGTTCTCGCGCATGGAGGAAGGCAAGCAGGTCAGCCTCAACGTCCTCATCAAGGCGGACGTGCAGGGCTCCGCGGAGGCCCTGTCCGACGCGCTGACCAAGCTGTCCAACGAGGAGGTCAACGTCAACATCGTCTCCAGCGGCGTGGGCGGCATCACCGAGTCCGACGTCAACCTGGCGCTGGCGTCCAGCGCGATGATCGTCGGCTTCAACGTCCGCGCCGACGCGAGCGCCCGCAAGCTCATCGAGTCCGAGAAGATCGACCTGCGCTACTACAGCATCATCTACGACGTCATCGACGACGTGAAGGCTGCGCTCTCCGGCATGCTTTCCCCGGAGGTCAAGGAGACGATCATCGGTGTCGCCGAGGTGCGCGACGTGTTCCGGTCCTCGAAGTTCGGAGCCATCGCCGGCTGCATCGTCACCACCGGCGTCATCAAGCGCAACAACCCCATACGCGTGCTGCGCGACAACGTCGTCATCTATGAAGGCGCGCTGGAGTCGCTGCGCCGGTTCAAGGACGACGTGCAGGAGGTCAAATCGGGCACCGAGTGCGGCATCGGCGTGAAGAACTACAACGACGTAAGGCCCGGCGACCAGATTGAAGTGTTCGAGCGCACGGAAGTCGCGCGCACGCTCTGACGCCGGCCGTCGCGACAGCATCCATGGCCAGCCGCAACGACGATGCCTGGGGGCGACCCGCCCCCAGCACCCGCCCGCGCCGCGTCGCCGAGAGCATCCGGCGCGAGCTGGCGCAGCCGCTGCAGCGGATCGCGAGCGACGAGGGACTGGGCATGCTGACGCTCTCGGACGTGGACGTGTCTCCGGATCTGCGCGACGCGCGCCTGTTCGTCACGCACCTGGGCGGCGCGGTGTCCCACGAAGAGGTCCTGCGACGGCTGCATCCTCACCTCGGGGAACTGCGCGCGCTCCTCGGCCGTGCCGTGCGGCTGCGCTACACGCCGCGGCTGTCGTTCCGTTTCGACGAGTCCGTGGAGCAGGGCGCGCGCATCGACGCGTTGCTGCACGAATCGGATGCCGCCCACGGCTCCGCCCGGGACCGGCCCGAGGGCGACGAGGACCGATGAACCGCGCCCGCGAACGGCGGGCGGTGCACGGCATCGTGCTCCTCGACAAACCCGTCGGCATCACCTCCAACACGGCGCTGCAGCGCGTGAAGCGGCTGTTCAATGCCGCCAAGGCCGGCCACACCGGCAACCTCGACGCACCGGCCAGCGGCCTGCTGCCGATCTGCCTGGGCGAGGCCACCAAGGTCACGCCCTATCTGCTGGATGCCGACAAGGAGTACGTGGCAAGCATCGGATTCGGCACGCGGACCACCACGGCGGACGCGGCCGGCGAGGTACTCGAGACCCGACCGGTGCCTGCGCTCGGCGCCGACGGGGTCGACGTGGTGCTGCGAAGGTTTCTCGGCGAGATCGAGCAGGTGCCGCCCATGTATTCGGCGCTCAAGCACCAGGGCGAGCGCCTCTACCGCCTGGCGGCCCAGGGTCTGACCGTGGACCGCAGGGCGCGAACCGTCACCATCCATGCCATCGAGCGCGTCGCGCTCGGCGACTCCGAGATGGAGATACGGGTCCGCTGCAGCAAGGGAACCTACATCCGTACGCTCGCCGAGGATATCGGCAGCGCGCTCGGCACTGTCGCCCACCTGCGCGCCCTGCGGCGCACGCGTGTTGCGCCGTTTGGCATCGAGGGTGCGCATGCGCTCGAGGAGCTGGAGAGGCGCGCGCGGGAGGGCACG
>CAZTPK010000183.1:0-4860 GCA_964614765.1 uncultured Gammaproteobacteria bacterium | reverse complement strand
CACCAGCGCACCGACTGCGAGGCCGCCGGCCAGGGCGAGCAGCGTCTCGAAGGCGACCGCCCAACCGTTGACGCCTTCCATGGAAGGCATCAGCGCCAGCGGCAGCAGGGTTCCGTAGAGCGCGATCGCCAGCGCATCGTTGAATAGGCTCTCGCCCTCCAGCAGCAGGGCGAGACGCTCACCGCCGGGGAGGCTGCGCAGTAGCGCGGTCGCAGGACCGGGGTCCGTGGAAGCGAGCAGCACGCCCGCGAGCGCCGCCGCAATCCAGGGGAAACCTTCGGGGTGGCCGATCGCCTCGTACATGAAGATCATGATGATCAGCGCCGCCACCAGCATGACGGGCATCGCGAGGATCAGGATCGGACCCAGCCATTGACGCAGCCGCGACGGATCGATCTCGAGCGCCGCGTGGAAAACCAGAACGGGAATGAACACGGCGCTGACGAGGGGTTCGAAGGTGTCCCAGCGCAGGCCGGTATCGAGGCCGGCGGAGGTCATCGCCGCGGCGCCGAGCATGCCGGTCAGCAGCCAGGCGAGCACAGTCGGCATCCGCAGGCGCCGGATCAGCGGCTCCGACAGCGACGCCAGCAGCGCCATCAACAGGTAGCACAGCACCAGGCGCGAAAGTTCCACTTTCCATGGCTCCCCTGTTGCACCGCCTTCTCGCTCACCGGCGTGCCAAGTAGCATTGCTCGATGAGCCTGTCGATGCTCAGTCGGCCGGGACCGGAGAGCATCAGGGCAAGAGCATCGCGATGTACAGCAGCGGCAGCTTGAAATTGCCGTAGCCGGCGTCGGAATGGACGTGCGTCGCTTCGATGGTCGTATCCGGGTCGCGGTTACGGGCTGGCCCGCTCACGACCGCGAACGCCGGCGCGCGCCGCGACAGGACCGGTGCCGGTGGGAGGCAATAGCCGGCATGAGCCCGCCGCCATTCGAGACGTCGGGAGAGCCGCTGGGGACCGGCCGCCTGCGATCCAAGGCCGGATGCTACCGGGCCGCCGTGCGCACCCCGATCACGATCTGCCTCCCACGCCATTGCCGCAGCATCTCCTCGCCTCCGCGCAGTACGACCCCGGGGTCGGGGTGCGAAAGCTCCGCGGCGATCTGCAGCAGCGCCGCTCGCCCCGTGGGTGCGTCGTCCCGCCTCAGCAGTTCCATCAGTCGGGCGGCCACCGCATTGAGCTCCAGGAATCCGACCTCGTCGCGGTCATTGCGGAAGATCACCAGGTAGGTCGGCTGGTCGGGGGCAGTGCGCGGCTGGAAATCCGGCGCGATGCGGTGCACGGGGTAGCGATACGACAGCGGCCATGCCAGCGGGCTCAGCACAGGAACGCCTTCGAGCAGGTCGCCGTCGGCGTCGATGCCCGCCGGATCCACGGCCGCATCGGTCATCCGCAGCGCCGACTCCATCCACTCGTAATGCGCGAGCTCGCTGAGAAACGGCGGATCCTCCGGTGCCTCACGCTCGTGGACCAGGTAGTCTATGAACTCGGTCGCCAGACGCGAGAACAGCGGCGTACGGTTACGGTGCCGCGCGAAGTAATCGCGTACCAGCGCCTCCCAGGCCGCATCGTCATGCAGCCGCCGCAACACCGGGAAGTTATCGCTGACAAAATTCCGCACGTTTGTGAACGCGAGTTCGCAGTACAGGTCGGTGCGCCGGCGCTCGAGGTTCGACGGCGGCGGATTGTTGCGTGGATCGCGCAGGTGCGCCGCGAACTGGTATTGGACCGCCCTGAAATCCGGCTCAGCCATTCGCCGCGTACCCCTGCCCCGGCGTGCCTTCCCACTTGCGCTGCAGGGCGTCGATGCGCCCGACCTCCTGCAACAACTCCGGCAGCGGCGGTATGTTGAAGTCCCGCTCGATCATCGCGGGAAACACACCGAAGTGCGCGTATGCGCGCTCCAGCAGATCCCACACCGGATCGATCACGTCGGCGCCATGCGTGTCGACGATGAGATCCGCGGCCTCGCGGTGGTGGCCGGCGATGTGCGCGTACGCGATGCGATGACCCGGCAGCGCCTGGAGGAACTCCACGGGGTCGTAGCCGTGATTGACGCTGTTGACGTAGATGTTGTTGATGTCGAGGAGGAGATCGCAGTCGGCCTCCTCGAGCACGGCGTTGATGAAATCGATCTCCGCCATCCGCTGGCCGGGCGCGCAGTAGTACGAGGGGTTCTCCACCGTAATCCGCCGTTCCAGCACCTCCTGCACGCGACGGATGCGCGCGGCGACGTGTACGACGGCCTCCTCGGTGAAGGGGATGGGCATGAGATCGTAGATGTGACCATCGTCGGCGCAGTAGCTGAGATGATCGCCGTAGGCCCGCACCCGGTGCGTGTCGAGGAAATCCTTCAGCTGTACGAGGTACTCCTCGTCCAGCGGCGCGGGTCCGCCGAGATTCAGGCACAGGCCGTGGCACACCAGAGGGGTCCTCTCGGTCGCCTCGCGGAAGCGGCGGCCAGCCCGACCACCCACGCCCACCCAGTTCTCCGGCGCGACCTCCCAGAACGCCACGGGCGCCGGCGCCCGCTCACCGGGCTGCAGCGACGCCATGAAATTGCGGCGCAGCCCCAGCCCCGCGCCCTGCACCGGATGACGCGCGCTGGTCATGGGAACGCGGCCCGGAGCCCGAGCATCATCGGGCGCCCGCGCGAGCTCGGGGTCTGCTGACGCCGCACGTGCCTTCGCCGCAGCGGCCTTCGTGCGCCGCCTTCATCTCGGTACCGTCGACGGCGCCGTCGCCGCCCGCGTCCCTGACGGCGAACATGTCCTCATGGGCCTTCATGAACTCATCCTTCGTCAGCTCGCCGTCGTTGTCAGCGTCCCTCCGGCCGGCGCCGCACTTGCCCTCTCCGCACTTGCCCTCGGCGGGCTTCTTGTTGGCGCCGCACTTGCCCTCTCCGCACTTGCCCTCGGACTTGCCCGCATGCTGCTCCGCCACCTGATAGCCCGTGCCGATATCGGTCGCCGCGAAGGGATTCGCGGCCGAGGCCAGGGAGATCATGGCGAGGTTGACGGTGAATGCGGCGCCTACGGCGGCGGCAATCGGCTTGCGTCTGGCTTGCTGATTCATCCTCTGCGCTCCTGTCGGACTTATGCCGAGCCCGGCCGGTCCGGCACGGTCCCTCGTCGATTGACAGCGGGTTGGATGCGCGGTTCCGGCGGGCGGTTACGCGCGCTCCCGCGCCGATCAGCCCCGCGGCCGCATGTGCGGGAACAGTATGACGTCGCGGATGCTGGGCGCGTCGGTGAGCAGCATGACGAGCCGGTCGATGCCGACGCCCTCCCCCGCGGTCGGCGGCATGCCGTGCTCGAGCGCGCGCACGTAGTCCTCGTCGTAGTGCATGGCCTCCTCATCGCCGGCGTCCTTCTCGGCCACCTGCATGCGGAATCGCTCGGCCTGGTCCTCGGCGTCGTTGAGCTCGGAGAAGCCGTTGGCGATCTCGCGCCCGCCGACGAAGAACTCGAACCTGTCGGTGAGGAAGGGGTCGGTATCGTTGCGGCGTGCCAGCGGCGAGACCTCCGCCGGATAGGCCGTGATGAAGGTCGGGTCCTTGAGCCGCGCCTCCACGGTCTTCTCGAAGATCTCGGTCTGCACCTTGCCGAGTCCGTAGCTCGACTTCAGCGGAATTCCGAGCCCGCGCGCCACCGCGCTCGCGCTCTCCAGCGTATCGAGGGCGTCGGGCGCCAGATCCGGGTTGAAGCGCAGCACCGACTCCTTCATCGTGTAGCGGGCGAAGGGTTTGCCGAAGTCGTAGGTCTCGCCCTGGTAGGTGACCGTCGTCGTGCCGAGCACGTGCTGAGTCAATCCCCTGAGCATCTCCTCGGTGAGATTCATCAGGTCCTGGTAGTCGGCGTAGGCCTCGTAGAACTCCAGCATGGTGAACTCGGGGTTGTGGCGGGTGGACAAACCCTCGTTGCGAAAATTCCGATTGATCTCGAAGACCTTTTCGAAACCGCCGACCACCAGCCGCTTGAGATACAGCTCCGGCGCGATGCGCATGTACATCTCCATGTCGAGCGCGTGGTGCCGCGTGACGAACGGCCGCGCAGTGGCGCCGCCCGGGATCGCCTGCATCATCGGCGTCTCCACCTCGAGGAATCCGCGCGCGGTCAGGAACTGGCGGATGTAATTCACCGTGTCCGATCGCACCTTGAAGGTCTTGCGCGTAACCTCGTTCATGATGAGGTCGAGATAGCGCTGCCGGTAGCGCGTCTCGGTGTCGGCCAGTCCGTGCCACTTGTCGGGCAACGGCCGCAGGGCCTTGGTCAGCAGCCGGATCTCGTCGACCTGCACGGACAACTCGCCGCTCTTGGTTCGGAACAGCACGCCCTCGGCACCGACGATATCGCCGATGTCCCACTGCTTGAAGGCGCTGTAGGTCGCCTCTCCGACTGCGTCGCGGGTGACGTAGAGCTGCATTTTCCCGGACATGTCCTGCACGTGACAGAAGCTGGCCTTGCCCATGATGCGCCGGGTCATCATCCGCCCGGCGATGCGCACCCGCACGGGCGAGGCCTCGAGCGTGGCGGCGTCCTTCTCGCCGTACTCGGCATGCAGCTCGCCGGCCACGACGTTGCGGCGGAAGTCGTTCGGGAAGGCGATGCCGCGCTCGCGCATCGCCGCCAGCTTGGCACGCCGCTCCGCGACCAGCCGCTCTTCTGCCTCTTCGCGTTGGACGCGGTCGGAGACTTCCGGAGCCTCCTTGTCGACGGCCTTGCCGACTACGTCGCGTAACTCTTTGTCTTTGTTGTCGCTCATTGTGACTTCCTACAGACCACTCTTCAGACTGGCTTCGAGGAACCTGTCGATGTCGACGTCGAGCACCGCCTGGGTGTTGCCGACCTCTACCT
>CAZTPK010000182.1:0-4871 GCA_964614765.1 uncultured Gammaproteobacteria bacterium | reverse complement strand
GCGCGAGCACGCCAGTGAAATCGCGTGCCGCCGTGCACAGCGACTATGGCAAGGGTCGTGCCGATCTGTCGATGCCGACCGATTGCCGTCCTGTATCAGTGGCTTGGGGCGCAGGCACCGACTTTCGGCCAACTCTCCGCGCGTCCTCGCCCGATCCAAGGCAGTGCGAAGGAGTGAAGCCGATCACTGCGATGGTGCGAATGGCGGCGGCGCGATCGGCCCCGAACCGGCACTACGCTTGCGATGCACGGCGCCGCGCCTCAAGCCGGGCGGGTCAGGGATCTCGGCAGGCGATGCCTTCGACAGCGGGAAGGGGGGCGCGGATGTCGAAGCTCAGCAGGTAGTCGACACTGCGCGCGGGATCGAATTGGCGGCCGTCCATGAACGTGTCCGGCGCCATCGCGATCGCATGCGCGGCCTCGCCCAGGGTCCACGGCGTGGAGTGCGCCCCTTCGATCTTCACGTCGATCGCCGGCGCCTCTATGCCGATCTGTCCGGCGACCTCACGGTACAACCCGCCGAGATAGACCGAGCCGGCGACCGCCCCGATATCGACGGGCCGCTCGAGCTGGCCCCAGCGGTACATCTGCGTGATGATCCACATGGCGTGCGAACGCCACGGAAAGGTCGCCGCCGAGGCGAAGAAGCAGCTCGGATTCACCACCGGGCGGCCGTTGCGATCCGGCGCCCGATCGGGCTGCTCGGCCCCCGGCAGCGATGCCGCGATCAGCGCCGCGTCGACGCCGATGTAGCCCGGTGCCGAGAGGAGCGCGGAGGCGTGCTCGCCGTTGACCGGGTCATCGAGCCAGCGCGCCGCGCGTATCAGGGCGCGCAGCAGCGCCTCGTGGGTGCGCGGATGGCGGTCGGCCCATTCCTTGCTGACCGCGAGGACCTTCTCCGGCTTGTTGCGCCAGATGTCCTGTCCGGTGATCACGGTGAGCCCGACGCCCTCGGCGCGCGCCAGCAGGTTCCAGGGCTCCCCCACGCAGCAGCCGTCGATGGTCCCCGCGCGCAGGTTCGCCACCATCTGCGGCGGCGGCACGACGATGAGCCGGACGTCGTTCTCCGGATCGATGCCGGCGGAGGCGAGCCAGTAGCGCAGCTCGTAGTTGTGCATCGAGAACGGAAACACCACCGCGAAGGTCATCGGCGCGCGGCCCTCGCGCTGATCGACCTCGATCACCCTCTTCAACGCCCGCGCCGACAGGCGCGGGTCGACCACGGCCGCGAAATCGGCCTCGAGCATGCGGGCGTACAACGCGCTGCTCACGGTGACCGCGTTGCCGTTGATGCCGAGACTCATGCCCGTGACCATGGGCCGGACGATCCCGCTCAATCCGAGGGTCGACGCGATGGGCATCGGCGCCAGCATCTGCGCGGCATCGAGTATGCCGAGCGCGACCTTGTCGCGCAGCGTCGCCCACGAGGCCTCGCGCGACAGCGCCACGTTCAGACCCTCGACGGCGAAGTAGCCCAGCTCCTGGGCGATCACGATGGGCGCGCAATCCGTCAGCGGGATGAACCCCAGCGTGAGACTGTATTTCTCCGGTTTCATGGGCCCCTCTTCCTGCCTTGCGGCTCCAGAAGTTCAGTGGCGGCGATCAGCGTCCTGGCGAGATCGACGATCCTGATGTTGCGATCCATGGCCATCTTGCGCATGGCCTTGTAGGCGGCCTCCTCGTCCATGCGCGTCTGGCGCATGAGGATGCCCTTGGCCTTCTCGACGAGCTTGCGCTCGGCGAGCGTGGATTTCGCCTGCTCGAGCTCGTCGCGCATGGCCTGGAACTCCTCGAAGCGCGCGATGGCGACCTCGAGCACCGGCAGGACCCGGCTGGCGTGGAGTCCGTCGACGACGTAGGCGCTGACCCCGGCACGCACCGCCGAGCGTATGGTCGCGGCATTGTCGTCGTTGGTGAACATCACCACCGGCCGCGGCCGTTCGCGGCTGATCGTGCGCATGTGTTCGAGGGTGTCGCGGTCGGGCGAATCGATGTCGATGATGATGACGTCGGGCGACACGGCGGCGACCTCCGCGGCGAGATCGCCGCCCGCCATGACGCGCGCGACGACCTGGTGCCCGGCGGCGCTCAGGGCGTGCTCGACGGTGTTGGTGCGCTCGGGGAGGCGGTCCACGAGCATGATGCGCAGCCGTTTTCCGGGTGTTCTCATCCGCGCCTGAACGGGACGGGTATGTTGCTGTGCAGCATACCCCATTCCGTCGGGTTTGCCACGGCGCTACCAGCGGAACTGCGCATAGGCCCAGAAGATGTCCCGGTCGAAGCCCTGGCCGACGCCGCCGCCGGCGACGTTGCGCGCGAGATTGGTCGGATTGTCGTCGGCGTCGTAGGTGGCGTACTTCGCCCCGACCATCCAGTGCTTGCCGAGCGACTTCTCCGCCACCGCGTTCCACTCGCTGCCGTAGTCGTAGTCGAGATGATCGGAGGCGTAGTCGTGGTACATCAGCATCACGTTGGCGCCGTAGACCCCGCCGCGCAGGGTGAAGAACAGATCGCGTATCCCGTCGCCGGGCGTGACCAGGAACTTGTCCGCCCAGCCCTGGAATGCGTGGTTGGTGCCGAGCGGCGTCTGGAAGGAGCGGCGCACGCCGTTGAGGACTCCGTCGCCCTCGAGCACCTCGTAGCCGGCCTTGACGGTGATCGCGTCGAGCCATCGCCTGCCGACCGCGTAGGCAACCCCGCCCTCGATGAAGTAGTAGCTCACGTCGATGTCCGCCGGCGTGTCGTGGGCATCCATCTGATGCGCGAATTCACCGGTGTAGAGCAGCTTCCAGTCGCGCCCCAGACCCTTGCCGCCTTCGCCGCGCACGCCTATGGTATTCGTGGACAGGCCGAAGGAGGCGTTCGGCAGCGTGCCGATCGTCGCCGAACCCGCGTGATCGAAGTCCAGCGAGTAGACGTACCCTTCGAGCTTAACCAGGCCGAAGCCGTCCCAGTTGGCCTTGAACAGATGCGAACCCATGGGGTAGTCGGCACGATCCGGCAGGTCGTTGTCCTCGCCAAAGATGCGGTTGACGTTCCACGCGTAGGCATAATCGAGCTTCAGGCGCCGATCGCCGGTATCCGCGTCCGGGAGGAACGCCGAGGTGACGCGCACGGCATCGAAGCTCTGCCAGTTCTGCCGCCAGAGGATGTTCCCGACGTAGCGATGCAGCGGCGCCTGCCGGTGCTCGATCTCCTGCCGGCCGGCGCGGATCACCGTGTAGGGGAGCCCCTCGTAGCGGATGTTCGCCTGCTGCAATTCCGTGCCCTCGGGATCGACCACGGTGGCGTAGCGCGCGTCGCTGTCCAGGCCGTTCGCGGCGGCCGTGAGGCTGCCATCGTTGTAGTCGCCGATGAGGGCGCGCACGTCCTCGAACTGCAGCGCGGCCCCGAAGCCGTGGAACAGGCCGGTCGTGTAGCCGAGCGCGGATCGCAGCGTCAACGCCTCGGCATCCTCCAGCCTCACTCCGGCGATCGGCGGAGCCGGCGCGCGCGCGTAGCCGTCGTCCTCGACGTGCTCGTAGCGCAGGCGCGCATAGAAGTCGACCTTGCCCCTGGTGATCGCGTCCATGAGGCTCTCCCCGGCCGTCGATGTGACCGGCAGAGCTGCCACCGCCATCACCCAGCCGCACCGGTAAGAAGCTGCCCGTGTCATCGTGTCCCCCTCTAGTGCCATAGTCTGAAAAAAAAGGCCACGGCGATCCCGCGATCGCTGTGGCCACGTTGCCTTCGCTCACCGCATCGTCGCGTCGTTGCGACGGGCCGCGTGCGCGGACGCGGCGGCGGTTGTGTGGCCGCGCCGTTGCAAGCGCCGGACCACGTCCGTAAGCCGCTGAATAGTCGGTTGGGGAGCGCGTCAGCCCACTCGCGCCTGGCGTATGCGCTGCACTATGATGGTGTCGCGCCGGCCACGCCTGCGCGAGTTTGGTGCCCACGCCATGCAATCGGGAAAGGAACGAGCATGACCATCCGCCTGCAGCCGATCGGGATCGTGCGCAGCGCCTTCTGCGAAGGCAGCCCTCGCATCCCGCGGCGTGAGATCACCGCCGACATCGTCGTGCACGAGGACTACGGCGCGGCGCTGCGGGGCATCGAGGAATGGTCGCACCTCATCGTGCTGTTCTGGATGCACGCGCTCGTGGGCAAGCGATTCCCGCTCACCACCCACCCGCGGCACAGACTCGATCTGCCCGCCGTCGGCGTGCTCGCGGCGCGCGGCCGCGAGCGGCCGAACCCCATCGGTCTCGCGGTAGTGGAGCTGCTGCGGCGCGATGGCAACGTACTGACCGTGCGCGCGCTGGACGCCTACGACGGTTCGCCGATCCTCGACATCAAGCCCTACGACGACTACGACGTCGTCACCGACCTGCGATGTCCGTCGTGGTGGAAGGCCGCCGCCTGCGGGGCGTGATCGGAGCGGGGGAGCGGCGATCATGATCCGCTTCGACGTATACGGGCAGCGGATGGCGGTCGAGCGGCGCGACGGCGCGTGGAGGCTCCACGCGCTCTCCGAGGACGGCAAACGTCGCCCCGTGCACGAGGTCGCGGTGCCGCCGGATCTGGAAGAGTCCGATCTGCTCGCCTGGCTGGCGGACATCTACCACGAGTCGGCCAGCCCGCGGCATCCCGACGTCGTCCGCCTCGAGGATTGAGGACGCCGTGCGCCGCTCAGTGCGCGCCGCCCGCCCCGTGGTGCGCGCGCCGATGCTGCTGGCCGAGCTGCTCCAGGCTCCCGTGCAGCGCGTGCATGAAGCTGCCGCGATCGCCCGTCCAGCGGATCGCCTCGCCGACGTAGACGTCGCAGAATCGCGGCACGAGCAGCGCCTCGCCCTTGGGCAGCGCCAGCCCCAGCCCGTGCATGAACACCGGTAC
>CAZTPK010000181.1:3660-4877 GCA_964614765.1 uncultured Gammaproteobacteria bacterium | reverse complement strand
TGGCGTGGACGTTCTCCACCGGCCGTCTGCAGGGTCACGAGGGTGGCCCGCTGGTGCTGCCGCCCGAGGCCACCGGCCGCAGCAACAACACCCTGTACATCCACTCCGCCTTCCCGAACGACGTGTTCGCCATTGACCTCGACACCCTCGAGATCGTTTGGGAATACGACCCGGTCCAGGAGGAGAGCGTCCAGGGCGTGCTGTGCTGCGACAACGTCAACCGTGGCCTCGGCTACGGCGACGGGATGATCTTCCTGCAGCAGAACGACACCACGCTGGTGGCGCTGAAGGCGGGCACGGGTGAGAAGGTCTGGGAGGTGAAGAACGGCGACCCGAAACTGGGGCAGACCAACACCAACGCGCCGCACGTGATGAAGGACAAGGTCATCACGGGCATGTCGGGGGCGGAGTTCGGCGTGCGCTGCTGGATCAACGCCTACAACATCAAGGACGGCTCGCTGGCCTGGCGCGCCTACTCGATGGGCCCGGACAGCGACATCCTGTTCGACGACAAGACCACCTCGATGCTCAAGCCGGTCGGCAAGGACTCCTCGCTGAAGACCTGGAAGGGTGACCAGTGGAAGATCGGCGGCGGCTCGGTGTGGGGCTGGTGGCCGTACGACAAGGAGGAGAACCTCCTGTACTACGGCTCGGGCAACCCCTCGACGTGGAACCCTACCGTGCGTCCGGGCGACAACAAGTGGTCCATGTCCATCTTCGCGCGTGACGTCGACACCGGTGTGGCCCGCTGGGCCTACCAGATGACCCCGCACGATGAGTGGGACTACGACGGGGTCAACGAGATGATCCTGGTGGACATGAAGGTCAAGGGCAAGGACCGCAAGGCCCTGGTGCACTTCGACCGCAACGGCTTCGGCTACACGCTGGACCGTGTCACCGGTGAGCTGCTGGTGGCGGAGAAGTACGACCCGGCGGTGAACTGGGCCACGCACGTGGACATGAAGACCGGCCGTCCGCTGGTCGTCGAGTCCAAGTCGACCCACTCCCAGGGTGAGGACGTCGTCGCCAAGGACATCTGCCCGGCGGCGTTGGGCACCAAGGACCAGCAGCCGGCTTCCTACAGCCCGCTGACGGGCCTGTTCTATGTGCCGACCAATCACGTTTGCATGACGTATGAGCCTGTCTCCAATCCGCTCTACGAGGCCGGCAAGCCGTACGTGTTTGCGAACCTGACGATGTTCCCGGCCGGCAAGGTG
>CAZTPK010000181.1:0-3560 GCA_964614765.1 uncultured Gammaproteobacteria bacterium | reverse complement strand
GGCCGGCAAGCCGTACGTGTTTGCGAACCTGACGATGTTCCCGGCCGGCAAGGTGCATCCGGGGCCGGAGTTCGGCAACAACGAGACCAACGACAACATGGGCAACTTCATCGCGTGGGACGCCGACGCAGGCAAGATCGTCTGGTCGATCCCGGAGCGGTGGTCCGTGTGGTCGGGCGTTCTGACGACCGCCGGCGGCATCGCCATGTACGGCACGCTGGAGGGCTGGGAGAAGGCGGTCGACCAGAAGAGCGGCAAGCTCCTTTGGAAGTTCAAGACCGCCTCCGGCATCATCGGCAACACCAACACCTGGACGCATGGCGGCAAGCAGTACGTCGGCGTGCTCTCCGGTATCGGTGGCTGGGCCGGTGCGGTGGTCGCGTTCCGCAAAGAGAACACCGCTCCGGATGAGTGGGCGCTCGGTGCGGCCGGCGGCTATCGCGCTCTGAAGAGCGTCTCGAAGAACGGCGGCGTGCTGAACGTCTTCAGCCTGCCGTAAGTTCGATTCATAACAACACCAAATACCGCAGTTGAACTGAGCCCGGTACCTCTCGCGAGGTACCGGGTTTTTCGTTTTTGGGGTCCGGCCCGCCGACAGCGCGGGTGCACGTGCACGTGGCTTCCCGCGGCCGTCCCGGTACCCACGCTGCGGGTATTCGCCGATGACCGCGTCGGCCAACGCCGCTGCGTCGCCCTGGTTCCCGTTAGCGGGCCGGGCGGGTATTGAATGCCTCCGATCCGGGAAGAATGGTCATTGTAGTTTTCGCGTGGCTGTCGTATAAAGCAACCGCGAATCTGCACGGTTTTCCGCCGCATTTTTCGAGTTACGCGATCCCCCTGTCTCGGCTGGATCGACCGTCCTGAACCGCCGCTGAACGCTGTCTCAGGCGCGATGGGCCGCCGACGGAGACGGCTGCCAGACTGGTGAACTTTCATCCGGCGGGTGTTTCTAACTCAGCGGATTTCGCGTCCGCATGGAAGAAAAAGATCGAAGGCGCGCCGCGGTTGACAGTAGGCGAAAATCAAAAGGCAATTACTTGAAAATCACTCTGGAGAGATGAAGCATGAAAATGGTTAAGTTTGGGGTCTTTTCCCTTGCGCTCGTGGCCTCGGCGGCCGCGTCCGCTGCCGAGGTCGCGGTCGTTGCCGGCCCCCGTAATTTCGACCCCGTCGATCCCGATCTGAACATCAGCCTTGTGAAGGCGCAGCCGGGCGACACGATTTCCTGGAAGAACATGAGCACTCACAACACCAAGTCCATCGAGGTGCCCGAGGGCGCTCAGCACTGGGAAGGCAAGTTGAACGAGGATTTCCATGTCACGCTCGACAAGCCGGGCGCCTATGTCTACGAGTGCGTCCCGCATGCCTCCATGGGCATGGTTGGCGTGATCCTCGTGGGCGACGGCAAGCCGGCCAATCTCGATGCGATCAACGCGAGCTCCAATCCGCTGGTAAAGCGCATGGGTAAGAAGCTCGCGAAGATGTTACCATAAACCGGGAACTCCGTGAAAGGGCTGGAAAAAGTCCTGAAGTCGCAAGAGACAAACGAGGCGGTCTGGCTTGAAGGCATACGACAGGCAGACCGCCTCAGTTTTTTCCGCTGTGCCCGCTTGTCGGCCCCCTGGCACGGGCGGAAAGGCAGGCGATTGTATTGCACCTAGCACTGAATAAGGCAGAAGGCCGCGCTGGAGGACGTCCATGAAACGCACGAACGCTGTCGGATTCACGCTCGCCGTCGCCCTCGTTGTCGCTGCCATCGGCAGCCCCGCGCTGGCGCAGTCCGAGGACGTCCCGCCGCGCACCAGCCTGAAGGTGTGCGCGGACCCCAACGCCCTGCCTGCCTCCAATGAGAAGCAGGAAGGGTTCGAGAACAAGATTGCTAAGTTGTTCGCAGACAGCCTGGGCCTGCCGCTGGAGTTTTACTGGTTCCCGCAGCGCTTCAAGTTCATCCGCAACACGCTGAGGAAGGAGAACCCGGACGGCTCGTACAAGTGCGATCTCGTGATGAGCGTGCCCGAACAATTCGACATGGCCGCCACGACCAAGCCGTATTACCGTTCAACTTGGGCGATGGTCTACGTGAAGGGGCGTGGACTGGACGACATCAAAACTCCCGAGGATCTCGTCAATCTGCCGGAAGAGCGCAAGAAGCGCCTGCGCATCGGCCTCTACGATCGGGGCCCGGCTACGGACTGGGCCTTCAAGCATGGATTGTTCGACAACATGGTGCCATATCAGCACATGACGGCCGACCTGTCGGATTATCCGGGACGAATCATCGAGCAGGATTTGGTGCAGGGCAAAATCGACGTAACCTTCGAATGGGGGCCCATTGCGGGCTACATGTCGAAGAAGATCAAGGACGCGGAGATCGTGGTCATCCCGATGAAGTCGGAGCCGCGCATACAGTTCGACTTCACCTTCTCCATGGCGGTGCGTTATGGCGAGAAGGAGTGGAAGCAGCAGGTGAATGATCTCATCGACAAGCATCGTGAGGACATCAGCCGGATATTCGCGGAATACGGCGTGCCATTGTTGGAGGTGGAGGCCGGCAATCAGGCGGCGTCGGACGATGACGACGACGAGGGCTCGGCGCCGGCAGATGAAGACGGTGAGGCCGGCTCCGGCGAGACCGGCGCGGCCGCGAAATAGGCATTAACCGAGCGAGGGCAATAGCAATGAAGCGTGGTATTACCCTGGGAATCTTACTGACTGCCATTGCGGTGGTGCCGACCGCCCTGGCACAGGAGGAAGAGGCCGATGATGCCCAAGGAGCGGCGTCACGCCCGGCGCAGGCGGATGTGACCGAGGGCGGCGGCGCGGGCGCCGCGGCAGGCGGTGACGCTGCGGCGGCGGGCACGGAGGAGTCGTTGCCCCCCATCTCCGAGGCGGAGACGATACTTTGGCTCGGCGACCAGTTGAAGGGCATCGCGGAGCCGTCGACGCTCAAGTACGAGTTCAAGAAGGCAGGGTCGCTGGAGGAAGGGTTCACCGACCGTGTTCACCTGCACATCACGGAGCTGCTGCCAGAGGGCATGAAGAAGGCGACCGTCGACTTCTTCAGCGGCCAGCGCCGCCTCGCCATCCCGCCGTACGAGGCGATCAACGGCAACGTGCTGCTCGCCATATTCCTGCAGGGGGATGTCCTGGAAATGAAGCGCCTCACCGAGGGGGGCAGTCGGTACTTCCAGCAGAGAATCAAGTACGCTCTGGCGACGAACGCCCGGATCGCCGATACGGAGATCGAATTCGACGGCAGGAAACTGCCGGCGAAGCGGATCACGATCACTCCCTACGAGAACGATCCGAAGGCGGAGCTCAACGAGAGGTTCCGCAAGCTGAAGGACAAGGCCTACACCTTCACGGTCTCAGAGCAGCTGCCGGGGTATTTCTACGAGATCCATACGCTGGTGCCGGCACCGGCGGACAGCGCGCCCGGAGCCGAACCCGTGCTCGAGGAGTACCTGCGGCTCACCTCGGTAGGGCCGCTGGAGTTGACTTCCGCGGCGTCGCAGTAGGCGCACGCCGACGTGTGGCAGCGGCCCGCCGGGCTCGACGCT
>CAZTPK010000180.1:0-4906 GCA_964614765.1 uncultured Gammaproteobacteria bacterium | reverse complement strand
GCGCAGGCAGGCGAAGGACCTCCCGCTCGCGTTCACGCTGGACGATTCGATGGCCATGGCACCTGGCATGAATCTGAGTAGCGCCGGGGAATTCATGGTGGTCGCGCGGATATCCAGGTCCGGGGACGTGGCGCCGCAGTCCGGCGATCTCGAGGGCAGCGCCGGCCCGGTGCGGCCGGGAGCCACCGGCATCCGCATCGAGATCGACCGGGTCCTCCCCTGAACCTTCACTGCTCGGCCTGACCGCCGGTCCTCTCGCGCAGATCGGGCAGGGGGGCGGTGGAGTCCACGGTCAGGAAGCCGATGAGGTCCTCGGCGCACTTCGGCGGGCTGAAGTAATAGCCCTGGATGTCGTCGCAGCCCTCGGCCACCACGAAGTCGTACTGCTGCTCGTTCTCCACGCCCTCGGCGATCACCCGCAGGCCGAGACTGTGCGCCAGATTGATGATGGCCTTGACGATCGCGCCGTCGGACGGGGTCTCGGCGCAGTTGCGAATGAAAGAGCGATCGATCTTCAGCTTGCTGATCGGGAAGCGGCGCAGGTAGGTGAGGCTCGAGTAACCGGTGCCGAAATCGTCCAGCGCCAGGTGCACGCCGAGCGCCGAGAGCTCCTTGATGCCGGGGCTGCTGCGACTCTCGTCCTGCATGAGGATGCTCTCGGTGAGCTCGAGCTGGAGCATCGCGGGCTTCAGCCCCGTCTCCGCCAGCACCTCCTGCACGAATTGCGCGAAACCCTTGTCGCGCAGCTGCACGGCCGAGATGTTCACCGCCACCGGAACCTGCGGGAAGCCGCTCTGCTGCCATTGCGCCACCTGGCGGCAGGCCTCGCGCAGCATCCACTTGCCCAGCGGCACGACGATGCCGCTGTCCTCGGCGACGTGTATGAACATGCTGGGCGGCACCACGCCCCAGTGCGGATGGTTCCAGCGCACCAGCGCCTCCAGAGTGGTGACCGCCCCGGTGCACACGCTCACCTGCGGTTGGTAGTAGAGCTCGAACTCGCCGCGCTCCAGCGCGATCCGCAGGCCGTTCTCCAGCGAGATGCGCTCGTAGGCGGCGATGTTCATCTCCTGGGTGAAGAACTGATAGTTGTTCCGCCCGTTGTCCTTGGCGTGGTAGAGCGCCGCGTCGGCGTTCTTGATCAGCGTCTCGATGTCGGTGCCGTCCTCGGGGAACACGCTGATGCCGATGCTCGGCGTGATGATGAGCTGGAAGCTCTCGATCTGGTACGGGCCGCTCAGGCTGGTGAGGATCTTCTGGGCCACGTGCGAGGCGCCTTCCTGCCCGGTCTCGGGCAGCACCACCACGAACTCGTCGCCGCCAAGGCGCGCCACCGTGTCGTTGTCACGCACGCACCCGCGCAGCCGATCGGCGACAGCCTGAAGCAGCCGGTCGCCGACGGGATGTCCGAGAGAGTCGTTGATGTTCTTGAAGCGGTCCAGATCGATGAACATGATCGCCACGCGGTCGGCGTTGCGCTCGGCGGCGGCGACGGCGCGCGAGATACGGTCCTGCAACAGGGTCCGGTTGGGCAGTTTCGTCAGCGAATCGTAGTGGGCGAGGTAGTGTATGCGCTCGTCGGCCCGCTTCTGGCTGGTGATGTCCACGCCCTGCGTGACGTAGTGGCTGATCTTGCCCGAGGAGTCCCGGATGGCCGAGATCGACAGCCACTCCATGAACAGGTCACCGGACTTCTTGCGCGCCCAGATCTCCCCGGTCCAGTAGCCGCACTCGTCCACCGTCTGCCATATGGAATCGTAGAAGGCGGGGTCGTAGCCGCCCGAGCTCAGCAGCTGTGCCGTGCGGCCGATGACGTCCTCGGGAGGGTAGCCGGTGATTTCCGAGAACGCCGGGTTCACGGCGATGATGCGCCGACGGGCGTCGGTGATGGCGATCGCCTCGCAGCTCGCCTCGAAGACCTGGCCGTAGACGCGCAAGTCCTCCTCCACGCGCATGCGCTCGCGGCGAACCGCCGCATCGCGCAGCTCGCGCTGCACCGCCGGCACCAGGCGGGTGAGGTTCTCCTTCAGCAGGTAGTCGCTGGCACCGCTCTTCATCATGCGCACGGCGATGTCCTCGCCGATGCTGCCCGAGACGACGATGAACGGGATGTCCTGGCCGCTGTCCTTGAGGAGTTTCAGCGCCGTCGGCGCATCGAACTGCGGCAGCACGTAGTCGGCGATCACCACGTCCCAGGCCTTCTCCGCCAGGGCCGCCCGCATGTCCGCGGCGTTGTCGACGATGAGGTGCTCGACGATGTAGCCGCCGCGCTCGAGATGGCGCAACAGCAGCCCGGCGTCGCTCTCGGAATCCTCGACGATCAGCGCACGCAGGAAGTGCGAGGTGGTGCGAAAGTGGCGCCGCAGCTCGGAGGATTCCGAGGCGCCGCCCTCGGCGGCGCTGTCGGCACGCACCAGCGGGGAGGCCGTCGGCTCCATCACGTGCGCCCCCGCTCCGGCGAGGCGGCGGGCAGGGCACCGGGCGAACGGGTGGGCATCAGCGGCCGGCTCATGTCGGCGGCGGCAGCGTGAACTTGAAGGTGGCGCCCCGGTTCACGGCGCCTTCGGCCCAGATCCGTCCGCCGTGGCGGCGGATGATCCGCTGCACGCTGGCCAGTCCGATGCCGGTGCCGGGATAGTCGGTGTCCCGATGCAGGCGGGCGAACGGCGCGAATAGTTTGGCGGCGTAGGCCTGGTCGAAGCCGGCGCCGTTGTCGCGGATGTAGAATACCTGTGCCTCCGCCTCGGTCGTCATCCCGACCTCGATCAGGCCGCGCTCGCAGCGGCTGGTGAACTTCCATGCGTTCTCGATCAGGTTCTGCAGCGCCGAGCGCAGCAGGACCGGATCGCCGCTGGCGATGAGCAAGGGCTCGATGATGAAGTCCGCCTGCCGCTCCGGATCCCTGACCCGCAGCTCCGCGGCAATCTCCTCGGCCATCGTCGAGAGGTCCACCGGCTCATGCCGCATCTCCGCCCGCGTCACCCGCGAGAGCTTCAGCATGTTGTCGATCAGCATGGCCATGCGCTGCGCCTCGCCGCGCACGTTGGCGAGATACTTTCTCCCGAGGTCGTCGAGGCGGTCGCCGAAGTCCTCGATCAGCGCCAGGCTCCAGCCGTCTATGCCGCGCAGGGGCGCGATCAGGTCGTGCGAGACGGAGTAACTGAAACTCTCCAGCTCGCGATTGGCGGCTTCCAGCTCGGCGGTGCGCTGCTGCACGCGGGCCTCGAGCTGTTCGTTCAAGGCGCGGATCTCGCGCTCCGCCTGCTTGCGATAGGTGATGTCGGTAGACACCCCGAGCACGGCCGGGAGGCTCGTCCCGGAGAAGGTGAAGGGGATCTTCATCGTCTCCAGCACGTGCACGTTCCCGTTCACGTCGGTGATCGTCTCCTCCGGAATAAGCTGCGGTTGCCCCACCAGTACCACCTCCATGTCCGTCTCCCGTGATCGCTCGACTTCCTCCGGCCGGCGCCCGAATGCCGCCTCGGTCTTGCCCAGCACATTGTCCACTGTGGTGCCGAACATGTCGGCAACCGACTGATTCACTAGGATAAAGCGGCCGCCCATCTCGCGCGCGTAGATGAGGTGCGGGACGGCATCGATGATCTGGCGCAGCCGTCTTTCGCTCAGTCGCAGCGCGTCCTCGGCGCGCTTGCGCTCGGTGATGTCCTGCATGACCCCGAGGATCTTCACGCCTGCGCCCGGGTCGGGGGTCCCCCCGAGGACGCCGCACTGCGTATGCACGATCCGTTCCGCGCCGTCCGGACGGAGCACGCGGCAGACGTGATCGAAGTGCTTGCCTTCGCGTACCGCGGCGCTCCAGAGCTCGCGCACCGCTTGGCGATCGTCGGGGTGCAAGCTGTTGATCAGGCGCGCGACCGACGGTTCGACCTCCCCGGGAGTATAGCCCAGGATGCGGTAGGTCTCGTCGGACCATCGCACCGGGTTGGCCTCGATCGATTCGGGGTTGACGATGTCCTGTTCCCAGCTTCCGAGATGGGCGAGGCTCTGCGCCGCGCTCAGGCCGGCCTCGCTCAGGCGCAATGCATGCTCGATGCGCCGCCGCTCCGTGATGTCGCGCACGACGGCCACGACCTCCTCGGCCCCGCTCTTGAGCACGCGCGCCTCGTACTCGCGCGGCCCGACGGGGGTGGCCAGGCGGAACTCCAGCTGTTCGATGTTGCCGCCGTGGAGGGCCCGCTCGATGGTGGCGAGCATCGACTCCAGCGTGGGGGCGTCGAGGCCGACCTCGCGCAGGTTGCGATCGATGAGCTTCCCGGGGTCGATCAGGCTGTCGCCCCGCGGGGCCGAGAAGTCGAGCACGCAGCCGGTGCGGTCGATGCGGAACATGAGATCCGGCATGGCATCGAGCAGCACGCGCTGGCGGCTCTCGGCCGCCCGCAGCGCGCGGTTGCTCGATTCCAGCTCCATGGTCCGTTCCGCCACGCGCTGCTCGAGCTGCTCGTTGATGCGGCGCATCTCTGCCTCGATGAGCTTGCGATGCGTGATGTCGTAGTACATGCCGACGAAACAGCGCTGACCGCCGAAATCGATCCGTTCGTAGGTCGCCAGCACGTCGCGCAGCTCGCCGGAGTGCACCTGCAGCCGCGCCTCGAAGGCATAGGGCGTCTGCCCGGTTTCCAGCGCGTGGTAGAGCAGCTCCAGCTGCGAGGCCTCGATGCGCAGCGCGACGTCGGCGGCGGCGACACCGATGACCTCCTCGCGCTGGTAGCCGGTGGCGCGCAGGAAGCCCTGGTTGACCTCGATGACCCGGCCTTCGGGGAAGCTCGCGATGATGCCCGGCAGCGGGTTGGACTGGAAGAAGCGCGAGAACTTGGCCTCGCTGGCGCGCAGCGCCTCCTCCTGCTGTTTGCGCGCGGTGACGTCCAGCGTCGTGCCGGTCTCGCGC
>CAZTPK010000179.1:0-4911 GCA_964614765.1 uncultured Gammaproteobacteria bacterium | reverse complement strand
ACGCACAGCCGGCCGCGGCAGGCGAACGCAAGATCCTCTACTGGTACGACCCGATGGTGCCGGACCAGCACTTCGACAAGCCGGGCAAATCACCCTTCATGGACATGGACCTGGTGCCCAAATACGCCGACGAGGCCGGCGCCGCCGGGGTGGCGATCGACCCGCGCACGGTGCAGAACCTCGGTGTGCGCACCGCGCTGGCCGAGCGCGGCCGGCTCTGGCGGCGCATCGACACCGTGGGCTACGTCCGCAACGACGACAACCGCGTCCACTTCCTGCAAAGCCGGGTCAAGGGCTGGATCGAGGCCCTGCACATCCATGCCGTCAACGACCCGGTCCGGCGCGGGCAAGTGGTTGCCGAGATCTACAGCCCCGAACTTTATGCCGCGCAGGAGGAATTCCTGCTCGCCTTGAAGCAGCAGGAAGACAAAGCCTGGGCCGAAGCGGCGCGGCAAAAACTCTCCTTCCTCGGCTTGTCCAATACCCAGATCGCCGCCCTGGAGAAGAGCGGCAAGCCGCAGCGCCGGGTCGCCTATTACGCCCCGGCCGGCGGCATCGTCAGCAAGATCGCCATCCACCCCGGCGCCGGCGTCGACACCGGCATGTCCCTGCTGGAGATCACCGATCTTTCCCAGGTCTGGGTCACCGCCGAGGTGGTCGAAGACCAGGCCGCCTGGGTGGCCCCCGGCAAGAGCGTGGAGGTGAAGGTCGCCGCGCTGCCGGGCGAGGTGTTCGAAGGCACGGTCGATTACGTCTATCCCAAGCTGGACCCGACCACCCGCACCCTGCAGGTGCGCATCGTCATGAACAACCCGGGGCTCAGGCTCAAGCCGGGCATGTATGCCAACGTCACCGTCTTCGGCGGCAAGGGCGAGGAGGCGGTGCTGGTACCGAGCGAAGCGGTGATCCAGACCGGACAGCGCGCCCTGGTCCTGGTGGCGCAGGGCGCAGGCCGCTATGCCCCGGTGGCGGTGAAGACCGGCATGGAAAGCGAAGGCAAGACCGCCATCCTGGCCGGCCTCTCGGGCGGCGAGCAGGTGGTGACCTCGGGCCAGTTCCTGATCGAATCCGAGGCCAACCTCAAGGGCGCCCTGGCCCGGCTAGGCGAGCCGCAGGCAGAGGCAGCCGAGCCGCAGACGAAAGGCGCCGAGGTCTACACCGGCCGCGGCCAGATCGAGCAGGTCGATGCCAAGGCCGGCGAGCTGGAGATGAGCCACGAGCCCATCCCCGCCCTGAAGTGGCCGGCCATGACCATGGGCTTCGCGGTGCGCGAGGCGAAAATGCTGCAGGGCCTCAAGCCCGGCCAGAGGGTCGACTTCGACATGGTGCGCGAGAGCGAGGGCTTCGTCGTGGTCGCCATCCGCCCGGCCCGGATTGACCATGGGGGAGACGGCAAATGATCGCCCGGCTCATCCACTGGTCCATCGCCAACCGCTTCCTGGTCCTGCTCGCCACCCTGATCGTCAGCGCCGCCGGCGTGGTCGCGGTGCTGAAGACGCCCCTCGACGCCCTGCCCGACCTGTCGGACGTGCAGGTCATCGTCCGCACCACCTATCCGGGCCAGGCGCCGCAGGTAGTCGAGGATCAGGTGACCTATCCGCTCACCACCACCATGCTCTCGGTGCCCGGTGCCAAGGCGGTGCGCGGCTATTCCCTGTTCGGCGACTCCTACGTCTACATCCTGTTCGACGACAAGACCGACCTCTACTGGGCGCGCTCGCGGGTGCTGGAATACCTCAACACCGCGGCGCGGCGCCTGCCCGAGGGGGTGGCGCCGGCGATCGGGCCGGACGCCACCGGGGTCGGCTGGATCTACGAATACGCCCTGGTCGATAAGAGCGGCAGGCACGACCTCGCCCAGTTGCGCTCGCTCCAGGACTGGTTCCTCAAATACGAATTGCAGGCCCTACCCAACGTGTCCGAGGTGGCCACCATCGGCGGCATGGTCAAGCAGTACCAGATCCTGATCGACCCCGATCGCCTGCGCGCCCTGGGCATTCCGCTCGGCCAGGTGATGAGCGCGGTGCAGCAGGCCAATAGCGAGACCGGCGGCTCCATCGTCGAGCTGGCCGAGGCCGAATACATGGTGCGCGCCAGCGGCTATCTGCAATCGGTCGCCGACTTCGAGAAGATCCCGGTCAAGCTGGGCGAGGCCGGCACCCCGGTGTTCCTGCGCGATGTCGCCCGCATCCAGCTCGGGCCCGAGATGCGCCGCGGCATCGCCGAGCTCGACGGCCAGGGCGAGGTGGTCGGCGGCGTCATCGTCATGCGCTACGGCGCCAACGCCCTGGCCACCATCGAGGCGGTGAAGGCCAGGCTGGAAACCCTGAAGAAGGGCCTGCCGGCCGGGGTGGAGATCGTGCCGGTGTACGACCGCTCGGCGCTGATCGAGCGCTCGGTCGAGACCCTGTCGCACAAGCTGGGCGAGGAATTCATCGTGGTCGCCCTGGTCTGCCTGGCCTTCCTGTTCCACCTGCGCTCGTCCTTCGTCGCCATCGTCTCGCTGCCGCTGGGCGTGCTGATCGCCTTCATCGTCATGCGCAGCCAGGGCATCAACGCCAACATCATGTCGCTCGGCGGCATCGCCATCGCCATCGGCGCCATGGTCGACGCCGCCATCGTCATGATCGAGAACGCGCACAAGCACCTGGAGGCCTGGCGCCACGCCCACCCCGAGCGCGAGCCCGACTCGCGGGAATATTTCGAGCTGGCCGGCCGCGCCGCGGCCGAGGTCGGCCCCGCCCTGTTCTTCAGCCTGCTCATCATCACCGTCAGCTTCCTGCCGGTGTTCACCCTGGAGGCGCAGGAAGGCCGGCTGTTCGCGCCGCTGGCCTACACCAAGACCTACGCCATGGCCGCCGCCGCCGGCCTGTCGGTGACCCTGGTGCCGGTGCTGATGGGCTGGTTCATCCGCGGCCGCATCAAGCCGGAGGAAGCCAACCCGCTCAACCGCTGGCTGATCCAGCTCTACCGGCCGCTGATCGCACGCGCCCTGGCCGCGCCCAAGGCGCTGCTCGTCATCGCGGCTGGACTGCTGGTGCTCACCGCCTATCCCTACCTGCGCATCGGTGCCGAATTCATCCCGCCGCTCGACGAGGGCGACCTGCTCTACATGCCGACCTCGCTGCCCGGCCTGGCGCCGGCCAAGGCGGCGGAGATCCTGCAACTGTCGGACCGGATGATGAAGACCGTGCCCGAGGTGAAGACCGTGTTCGGCAAGGTCGGCAGCGCCGAGACCGCGACCGACCCGGCGCCGATGACCATGATCGAGACCACCATCCAGTTGAAGGACCCGTCCGAGTGGCGGCCGGGCATGACCCTGGACAAGATCATCGCCGAGCTCGACGCGAGGGTGCAGATCCCCAGCTTCGCCAACTACTGGACCCAGCCCATCCGCACCCGGCTGGACATGCTGGCCACCGGCATCAAGAGCCCGGTCGGGGTGAAGATCGCCGGGCCCGACCTGAAGGTGATCGAGCGCATCGGCGCCGAGGTCGAGGCCGTGCTCAAGCCCCTGCCCGGCACCGCCAGCGCCTTCTCCGAGCGGGTCTCTTCCGGCCGCTACCTCAATGTGCTGATCGACCGCGAAGCGGCCGCCCGCTACGGCCTCAACATCAGTGACGTGCAGGACCTGGTCGCCATGGCCATCGGCGGCGAGCGCGTGACCGAGACGGTCGAAGGCCTGGAGCGCTACCCGGTGCAGATCCGCTTCCCGCGCGAGATTCGCGACAGCGCGGACAAGCTGGGCCAACTGCCCATGGTCACCGCCATGGGCGCCACCGTGCCGCTCTCGGCCATCGCCAGGCTGGAGATCGCCGACGGCCCGCCCATGCTGAAAAGCGAGAACGCGCGGCCCAACGGCTGGGTCTACGTCGACCTCAAGGACACCGACCTCGGCGGCTATGTCCGCCGCGCCCAGCAGGCGGTGGCCGAACAGGTCAAGCTGCCGCCGGGCTATTCCATCGCCTGGTCCGGCCAGTTCGAATACCTGGAACGGGCCGAGGCGCGGCTCTTGCTGGTGGTGCCGCTCACCCTGGTCATCATCTTCGTGCTGCTCTACCTCACCTTCCGCAACCTCTGGCAGCCGCTGCTCATCATGGCCAGCCTGCCCTTCGCCCTGATCGGCGGCTACTGGCTCTTGTACCTGCTCGGCTTCAACATGTCGGTGGCGGTGGCCGTGGGCTTCATCGCCCTGGCCGGTGTGGCCGCCGAGTTCGGCGTGGTCATGCTGATCTATCTCGACCACGCCGTGGCCCACCGGCGCGCAGCGGGCCGGCTCAACACCCGGGCCGACCTCATCGAGGCGATCATGGACGGCGCCGTGCTGCGGGTGCGGCCCAAGGCGATGACCGTGGCGGTGATCATGGCCGGCCTGTTGCCGATCATGCTCGGCAGCGGCGCCGGCAGCGAAGTGATGCAGCGCATCGCCGCGCCCATGGTCGGCGGCATGGTCACCGCCCCGCTCTTGTCCATGTTCGTCATCCCGGTCGCCTACCTGCTCTGGGTAGGCCGCGGCCTGCATAGCGGGGGGCCGACGCCGGTGCAGGCTGCTTGATTCGGGCTTCGACTGCAGGCAAAACCTTTCCCCTCCCCCGCCCTCCCCATAAATGGGGAGGAGAAATCCCCTCCCCCGCTGGCGGGGGAGGCAGGGAGGAGGATGCCCCAACTCTGGTTGCCACCCCCAAAACGCGCGAAGGGCTTTACAAACCCCCACGGCATCGCTAATATCGCGGGCTTCGTTTGGGGGTATAGCTCAGCTGGGAGAGCGCTTGCATGGCATGCAAGAGGTCAGCGGTTCGATCCCGCTTACCTCCACCAAGGACAAATCAGGCTGTTCCTAGCGGCCTGAACAGTTAAGTCCCCATCGTCTAGAGGCCTAGGACATCGCCCTTTCACGGCGGTAACCGGGGT
>CAZTPK010000178.1:0-4929 GCA_964614765.1 uncultured Gammaproteobacteria bacterium | reverse complement strand
CCTCCACTCCGAGCTCTCGGGCAACCGCCCCGAGCCCGGAGAAGGGCACGGCGCGTACCACCAGGCGCGGGTCCGCCGCCGCGAGCCGGAGGCCCGCGGCCACCGCCTCCGGGTCCCGGTCCAGGCCTACCACCAGCCCTCCCGGACCCACCCGTTCCAGGAGGGCCGTCGCGTGCCCACCGCGGCCCAGCGTGCAATCCAAGAATACCCCACCCGCCCGGGGCTGGAGCAGCTCGAGCACTTCCCGCAGGAGTACGGGACGATGGTCGGCCATCTCGGGTCTGGCATTCGCCCGCCTCTAGAGCGCGAGTGACCGGAGCGGTTCCGAGAGGTTCTGCCGCATCGACCCTGCCCTCTCCAGAAGCTCACTGCTGTGGGCCGCCCAGCGGTCCTCGTCCCAGAGCTCGAACTTGTCCACCTGGCCGACCATCCGGACCCGCCGGTCAAGTCCAGCGAACTCCCGCAGAGTCGGTGGGATCAGGATGCGCCCGTGCGCGTCTGCCTCGCACTCGGTGGCGTAGCCGATGAGGAGGCGCTGGATCGTCTGGACCTGGGGGTCCAGCGCCGGGAGCCGCTTGAGCTCCTGCTCGATGCGCGGCCACTCCGGGGCCGGGTACACGGTCAGACAGCGGTCCCAGGGGATGACGGTCGCGACCAGCACGCCCGAGCAGAGCGCCTGCAGGCCGTCCCGGTAACGGGTCGGAATGGCCAACCGGCCCTTGGGGTCCAGGCTAAGCGCCAGGTTCCCGCGGAACACCCTTCCCCCTTTTCATCCCCCTTCAACCCATTTTCTACCACTTTTTGCCACTTCGCTAAGTATGGTGAGGGCACTTTTCGACTGTCAAGGAGACCCGGCCACAAGTCGCTTTTGTCATTCCGATCAACTTGATACAAACGGACAGGCGGTGGCCAGGACGACCGGGCAGGGAGGCAGGAAGGACCCCAAAAAAACCGGTCAATCAGCGTGTTGTCGCTGAAGATTAAACCGAAGGCTCAGGGTGAGGGGGAGAGGGTGGGAGCCGGCCTGTAAGCCGGGTTCTGTCGTGGGCAGTCATTCATCTGGGGTGTGCGTCGCCGCACACCTCTAGCGACCTACCCGGGAACGGCACGAGCCGCGCCCTTGCCGCACTCGCGCGCGGCAAGCTCCCCTACTCGGTCTTGCTCCAGGTGGGGTTTGCCCTGCCGCCGACGTTACCGCCAGCGCGGTGCGCTCTTACCGCACCTTTTCACCCTTGCCGGCGTCCCGGTGGACCGGTGCGCTTAGGCGGTGTGTTTTCTGTGGCACTTTCCGTGGGCTCGCGCCCCCCAGGCGTTACCTGGCACCCTGCCCTGTGGAGCCCGGACTTTCCTCCAGCGTTACCGCCAGCGACTGCCCGGCCGACTCTCATTGATGTAGTGTCGCAGTGTTCGGAAAAGTTTCAAGTCGCGCCCGGTTCACCGTCCCCGTCAGCGAGCATCCGGCGGTAGATCGTCTTTCGAGGCACTCCGGTTATCTCCGCGGCGGCGGCCGCCGCCTGGCTCGGCGAAAGGTACCGGGCCAGGATCGAGGCCACCCGCCGCCCCTCGCTGAGGGCCGGCTCGGGCACGGCGGCCCCTTCCACGCAGACCACGATTTCTCCGCGGCACTGGCCGGGATCCGCTTCCACCCGCGCGAGCAGCGCCGCCAGTCGATCGGTGACGATGGTTTCGAAGAGCTTCGTCATCTCCCTGGCCAGGCAGGCGCGTCGCTCCGCCCCGAAGGTGGACGCCATGTCGCGCAGGCTCGCAGCAATCCGGTGCGGCGCCTCAAAGAAAACCATGGTGCGGCGCTCCTCGCGCAGGGCCTCCAGGACCTGCCTGCGGGCGGAAGTGGCGGCGGGCAAGAAGCCCTCGAAACTGAACCTGTCCACCGCCAGACCGCTCACGCTCAGGGCCGCGATCGGCGCCGATGCTCCCGGAACCGGGACCACCCGCACGCCGGCCTCGCGCGCGGCGCGTACCAGCATGAAGCCGGGGTCGCTGATGAGCGGAGTGCCGGCGTCGGTGACGAGCGCGAGCGAGGCGCCCTTCTCGAGCCTCGCCAGCAATTCCCTCGTGCGCTGGCGCTCATTGTGCGCGTGCAGGGATTGCACCGCCGTGCTTATGCCGAAGTGCCTTAGCAGCGCGCCGCTCACACGCGTGTCCTCGGCCAGGACGAGTTCGACTTCACGCAGTGTCCGCAGGGCCCGCTCGGTCACGTCGGCCAGATTGCCTATCGGCGTGGCGACCACGAACAGGGTGCCAGCACCGCTGGCGGCGTTCATTGACACGCCCCTCCTTCTAGACGATATTCGCGCATCGACGGATATTCCCTTGGTTGGCCTCGGCGCGGCGAGCCACGCGCGCCGGAGCGCCCCTGACGAACCCTCCAGAACCCGGCCATGCACATCCTACACCGCAGGCGCTATGCCCTGTCCGCGTCGCTACTTGCCGCCGCTGTGCTGCTGGCGGCCTGTGCTCCCCAGCCGACACAGCCCGGCACGCCTACCGCCGACGCGCGGATCGCGCAAGCAGCCTGGGATCTGCGCCACGCGGGGGACTACGAGGCCGCGGCCAAGGAGTTCCTGCGCGCCGCCGGCAAGGTCGAGGGCGAGCCCTCCGTGGTCTACCGCCTGTACGCCGCAGAGACCTACCTGAAGGGCGCGCAGACCGAGTCCGCGCGCGAGGTCCTGGCCGATGTCGACAGGGCCGCGGCCGGCCCCGACATACAGGCATGGGCGATGATACTGGCTGCGCAGCTCTCCATGCTGGAGGGACAGCCGGAACTCGCCTTGGAGACACTCGATGCCGCCAGCGGACTGGACTCCGCCGGCAACCGCGCGCGCGATATCCGTGAGCTGAGGGCGGCGGCGCTGCTGGAGCTCGATCGTCCACTCGAGGCCGTGGAGGAGCGCATCCTGGTCGAACCGCTGCTCGGCGATCCGGGCGAGATCGACGCGAATCGCCAGGCCATCTGGGAGATCGTCAGCTCGCTTTCGACCGAGGTGGTGCAGGGTACGCCCGGGGGATTGTCCGAGACCGCCCGGGGCTGGATGGAGCTCGCCCTGATTTCCCGGGGCGACAACGCTGGCGGGGCGCCCTCGGCCATCGCTTTCCGGAAGTGGCGACAGAGATTCCCGAACCATCCCGGCGAGTCGCTGATGCTGACGCTGCACCCGGATCTGTCCACTGCGCAGGTCGCCACGTTTCCCACGGCGCCGCACCGCATCGCCATGCTGCTCCCATTCGAAGGCCAGGCCGCCAGCGCCGGCAACGCTGTGCGCGACGGCGTGATTGCGGCCTGGCTGGCCGACAACCGCAGCGACAAGCCGATCGTCGATTTTCACGACGCCACTGCCGCGAACGCGACGCAGGCGCTCGAAGGCGCCATGAGCGAGGGTGCGGAGTTGGTGATAGGCCCCCTGGAGAAGGGCGCCGTCGACGCAATACTCCGGGAGGGGGATCCGCCGCTGCCGATGATCGCGCTGAACCAATACGGCGGTGCGAACCTCATCGGCCCCGGGGTGGTGCAGTTCGCGCTGCAGCCCGAGGAAGAGGCGAGACAGGTCGCCGAGCGGGCACGCGCGGACGGCCACAGCCGGGCCTGGGTGATGACGCCCAACGACGGGTGGGGAGAGCGCGTCTACCGCGCCTTCACGGAACGCTGGGAGGCGCTGGGAGGGACGATCGTCGACCGTGCGGTGTACGAAAACCTGACCCACGACTTCGCCGCCCCGGTCAAACAGCTGCTCGACATCGAAGGCAGTCAACAGCGCTCCGCCGAGGTCGAGGCGACCCTGCAGCGGCCGATTGTGAGCGAGCCGCAGGCCACCGAAGGCGCCGATTTCCTTTTCCTCGCTGCCTTCTCCCTTCAGGCGCGGCAGATCCAGCCGCAATTGCTGTTCTTCGGCGCCCGCGACCTGCCGGTATACGCGACCTCGCACGTGTACCTCGGGACGACGGATGCGAGCCGCGACGCCGATCTCAACGGCATCATCTTCGGCGACATGCCGGCAATCGTCGGGGATCGCAGCGCGATAGAATCCCTGCTCAACCCGGATCGCGCGGACCGATCGGGAAGCTACGAGCGGCTTTTCGCCATGGGTGTAGACGCCTATCGATTGGTGCCCGCGGCAGCGGCGCTGCGGCAGGATCCGAGCGCGCGCTTTCACGGCCAGACCGGCGAGTTGAGCATAAACCCAGCCGGTGTGGTCCAGCGAACGCTCTCCTGGGCCCGTTTCGTGGACGGCTTGCCCGTCGCATACGTACCCGCAGTCCCCGGCGCCTCAGGCGGCCCTGCCGCCCGCCTGCCTTGAAGCGCGCCGACAGCCCCGGCGAGCGTGGCCGCCGGGCGGAGGATCGCGCCATCGCGCACCTCGTCCGCTCCGGACTTCTGCTGGTGGACCGCAACGTGCGCGCCGGCCGTGGAGAGATCGACGTCGTCATGCGCGACGGCCCCGCCCTCGTATTCGTCGAGGTGCGCAGCCGCCGCTCCGCGAAGTACGGCGGCGCCGCCGAGACCATCGGGTCGGTCAAGCAACGCCGGTTGATCGCCGCCGCACACCGCTTTCTCCAGGTCCACCGGCCGTACCGCGACTGTCCCTGCCGGTTCGACGTCGTGGAGATAATCGGTGACGAGAACGATGCTGAGGTGAAATGGATCCGCGATGCGTTTCAGGCATAATCGCGGCGTTGCCGGCCCGATTCCCGGGCGAACTGCGGAGAACCCATGGAGCTTGCGGCACGCGTACGTGAGATATTTTCCGAGAGCATCGCGGTAAAGCGCGAGGCCATGTCCGCGCTGGCCGAGCCGGTCGCCCGGGTTGCCGAGGCGCTCGCACAGGCTCTGCTCGCGGATCAGAAGATCATGACCTGCGGCAATGGCGGTTCGGCCGGCGACGCCCCGCATTTCTCCTCCGAGATGCTCAATCG
>CAZTPK010000177.1:0-4942 GCA_964614765.1 uncultured Gammaproteobacteria bacterium | reverse complement strand
TTCCCGTGATAATACGGCCGAGGTGGCGTCGGCACTGGGCGCCCGGGTACACCAGGTTGTGGAGCGGGGGAAGGGGCGCGTGGTCAGCAGGATGTTCTCGGACGTGGACGCAGACGTGTTCCTCATGGTCGACGGCGACGGAACATACGATCTGTCGAATGCCCGTCAGCACATCGCAACGGTCCTGGCGAAGAACGTGGACATGCTGATGGGGAGCCGTATGGAAAGCTACGCGGGAAGCCGGTCCAGGCGCGGGCACGAGGTGGGGAACCGCCTGATCACCTGGCTGGTGGGAGTGCTGTTCAAGCGCCGCTTCAAGGATGTGCTCACCGGGTATCGTATAATGTCGCGCCGTTTTGTGAAGACTGCGCCGGTCATGGCGGATGGGTTCGAGGTCGAGACGATGCTAACGGTGCACGCGCTCGAGATCCGCTGTCACGTCGTCGAGGTCCCAATCCGCTACCTCAGCCGACCCGGGGGCTCCGCGAGCAAATTGAACACGTTCAGGGATGGGGCTCGGATCCTGCGAACTATCGGTTATCTTCTGAAGGAAGTGAGGCCGCTGTATTTCTTCTCGTCTGCGGGGGCAGCGTTCGGCATCCTCTCTTTGGCGGTCGGTCTACCAGTGGTGATCGAGTTTCTCGAGACCGGACTGGTTCCCCGCTTCCCCTCCGCGATACTGGCGGCGGCACTGATGCTGATCGCGGTGACGAGCTTCACTTGCGGTCTGATTCTTGATTCAGTGGCCGGGCAGCGCCGGGAGATGAAGCGGCTCGCGTTCCTGGCAATGGGAATTGGCGATGCTCCGACATGAGTGCAGACCGTCGTTGCGCAGCGCAGTTGCCCTTGATTGGTGGTGCCCCGGGCTGCCGCCGGGCGACGCACTAGCATGCGCGTCCGATCTGATCAGAAGACCGGTTCGTCCAAGATCGACCGGAGGTAGCGGCCGTAGCTGCTCGACATCAGCGCGGCCGCGAGTTCTGTCAGTCGCGCTGCGTCTATATATCCCATGCGGTAGGCAATCTCTTCGGGACAGGCAATCTTCAGGCCCTGCCGCTTCTCGATGGTCTGCACGAACGTCGAGGCATCGAGCAGGGATTCATGAGTGCCCGTGTCGAGCCACGCGAAGCCCCGCCCCATGATCTCGACGTCCAGCAGCCCTCGGTGAAGATACGTTCGGATGATGTCAATGATCTCGAACTCACCGCGCGGCGACGGTTTCAGCGAGCTGGCTACTTCGACGACGCTGCTGTCAAAGAAATAAAGGCCCGAGATCGCATAGCGGGACCGCGGCTTGTCCGGCTTTTCCTCGACGCTAAGTACGCGTTGCTGCGCATCGAACTCGACGACCCCGTAGCGCTCCGGATCTTGTACCGGATAGGCAAATACCGTCGCCCGACCCCTGCTAGCGCCAACCCTCTTGAGCAGGGGCGCGAGCTCGTTGCCGAAGAAGATGTTGTCCCCCAGTACCAGAGTGACCGGGTCGTTGGCGATGAATGAGGCCCCAATCGTGAACGCCTGCGCCAGACCCCGGGGTTCGGGCTGCACGGCGTAAGAGAACCGCATGCCCCATTGTGCACCGCTGTCCAGCAGCTGTTGAAAGCGCGGCGTGTCCTCCGGAGTCGAGATGATCAGCACATCGCGTATGCCGGCCAGCATGAGTATGCTGAGGGGGTAGTAAATCAGCGGCTTGTCGTAGACAGGCAGGAGCTGCTTGGAGACCGCCCTGGTGACCGGGTAGAGCCTCGTCCCAGATCCACCGGCGAGTATGATGCCCTTTCTCATGCAGGCGACCGGCCGCCGTACTGGGTAGCGATCCACTGGCGATACTCGCGAGTCTGCACTTCGCGGACCCAATGTGAGTTCTCGAGGTACCAGCCGATGGTGCGCCTCAGCCCCTCCGGGAAGCTCGTTGCGGGCGTCCATCCCAACTCCCTACGGAGCTTCTCGGCATTCATCGCGTAGCGCCGGTCGTGACCCGGGCGGTCAGGCACAAAGGTGATCTGCTCTCGATATGAACCCCGCTTGTCGAGCGGGCGCATTTCATCAAGCATGTCGCAGATCATGCCTACCACCTCGTAGTTGGTCAGCTCGCCACTGCCGCCAACGACGTAGGTTTCGCCGACCGTTCCGGCTTCGAGGACCCTGAGCAATGCCTGACAGTGATCCTCCACGTACAACCAGTCCCGGACGTTCTGCCCGTCCCCGTAGATTGGCAGGTATTCGCCCTTCAACGCATTCAGAATAATCAGAGGTATGAGTTTCTCCGGGAACTGGCGCGGACCGTAATTGTTAGAGCAATTCGTGGTGAGAGTGGGAAGTCCGTAGGTGTGGTGGAATGCCCTCACCAGGTGGTCGGCTCCCGCCTTTGACGCGGCATACGGACTGTTCGGGGCATAGGGGCTAGTCTCGGTGAAGGCGGGGTCATCGCCTCCGAGCGACCCGTAGACCTCGTCGGTGGAAACGTGAACGAATCTGAACAACGCTCTGTCCGATGGGGGGAGCTTCTGCCAGTACAGATTTACCTGCTCGAGGAGGTTGAGCGTTCCGACGACATTCGTTTGAACGAATGCAGCCGGACTGTGTATCGAACGGTCGACGTGCGTCTCGGCCGCGAGGTTGATCACCGCGGCAACGGCATGCGTCTTGAGCAGGCGAGCGACCAGCGCGCTATCGGCAATGTCGCCTTCCACAAAAACATGACGGGGGTTCCCGACGATTTCGCCGAGATTCAGGCGGTGACCCGCGTACGTGAGCTTGTCGAGGGTGACCACGGGAACGTCACCGCGTGAGATGAGGTGACGAACCAGATTGCTGCCTATGAAACCGGCTCCGCCCGTGACCAGGACCGCTCCTGCCAGCCTATCCATTGTCGATCTTTAGCAAATCTAGTGCCCTCCCTACCGTCTTGCGGCAATATAATGCACAGAATGTGCAAGATTGACGAGCACGCGGGTTTAATTGCCGCCACCGGCACTACGAACCGTCCCCACGCGACCGTTCGCGCGCAAGCGGTGCTCGCGTGATCGCAGGCAAACGACCGCCGAAATTCGACCGCGCACGCCTGCGCACGTACTCCCTCAACACCTCCTGGATGATTGCGGAGCGTGTCTCGGGGCTCGCGATAGGCCTGGTCATCTACGTCCTCCTCGCACGCCATCTCGGAGTCGCTGATTTCGGGCTCCTTCAGTATGCAATCAGCTTTTGCGGACTCCTCGGTCTGCTCGCCGGGCTTGGCCTGGACGCGATCATGGTTCGCCAGATCGTAAAGGAGCCCGAGCGGTGCGGCGTGTATCTCGGCACTTCAGCAGCGCTGCGGTTATGCGCCGGGCTGGCAGTGATTGTCGTACTGATGGTTGCGAGCGGCCTCTCCGGCCACGATAAGAATCTAAAGTGGATGACGCTGGTTATCAGTTTGGCGCTGTTGCCCCAGGCTCTGACGGTCGTCGAGTTCTTTTTCCAGGCAAGGATCGCCGCGCGCTGGAGCTCCATGGCCAAGGTTTGCGCGTGGCTTGCGGGGGCGGCTTTCGCCGGAACATGTATCCTGACGGACGGACCGCTGGCCGTTTTCGCCGGTCAGCCGCTGGTCGAGGCCTTGGTTCTCGCGGTATCCCTCCTTCTCGCATACCGGATGTTCCCGGGGGAGAAGGTGGCCTGGAGCTTCGACAGGGAACTCGCAGTCCAGCTGCTGCGCGAGGCGTGGCCGCTGGCACTTTCCATGGGACTGGTTTCCCTGTACGCGCATATCGACCGGGTGATGGTCCGGGTGCTCCTCGGAGACGAAGCGACGGGCCTCTACGCGGCAGCGGCCAAGGTCAGTGAGGCCTGGTACTTTCTGCCGGCGGTGATTGTGAGCTCGGTGTTCCCGGCGCTGGTCCGGGCGCGAGAGACCTCGAGGGAGCACTACCTGCGGCGCCTGCAGGACCTCTTCGACTTGATGGTGTGGATGGCCTTGCTGATCGCCGTTCCGTTTACGCTCTGGTCTGATGAACTGCTGGCGTTGTTTTTCGGGGAGGATTTCCGAAAAGCTGGCACGGTTCTTGGAGTGCACATATGGACCGGGGTCCTGGTATTTCTCGGGGTGGCCAGCGGGCGCTGGATGATACTGGAGGGGATGAGCCGGGCCTACCTGGGCCGGACGCTAGCGGGCGTCGTTGCCAATGTGCTTGGCAACTGGATACTCATTCCTCGACTGGGGATGGTGGGCGCTGCCGTCTCAACGCTCGCGGCTCAGTTCGTGGTCGTGATCGCTTTCGATGCGTTTTGGCCACAGACCCGGCCGGCGTTCAAGATGAAATGCCGATCACTTTTGCCCATCCACCGATTTAGACGGCACTGATGTCCAAGTCGTTTGCAGGCACATGCGGAAGTCCCGGCGAGATCTCCCCCCCGGTACGATCGAGCCGTGACATGGGCAGGTGCGTTGCCTGTAAATCCGCCGGGATGGCGAGGCTCGACGTGAATGACCAGTTTCTCGGGCATCCTCTCCTGCGTTGCACATCGTGCCAGCATGTCCAGGTAGCGGTACTTCCGGATGCCAAGCGCCTACAGAGCTATTACGTGAGGGGATACAGCAGCACGCGCGCGAGCCATGTTGACTCGCGCTATCTGAAGGTCATGGCGCGCCGCGCCGAGGCCCAGTTGGATCTTTGCATGCTTTGGAAGCCGTTGTCCGACCTAAAGATGCTGGATGTGGGGTGCGGATACGGATCATTGGTGTCTGGGGCAATCAGACGAGGGGCGACGGCCGAGGGTCTGGAAATCGATCCGAGGGCCGTGGCGCACTGTCGGCGGCTGGGTCTGCCGGTGGGGAACGTCAAGAGTGAGGCGGAATTGGCGGAGGCCATCCGCCAGCGCGAACCGCAACTGGTGGTGATCAGTCACGTTCTCGAGCACTTGGTGAATCCGGAAAGGCTGCTTTCCGCCTGCTCTGGCGGAATGG
>CAZTPK010000176.1:0-4946 GCA_964614765.1 uncultured Gammaproteobacteria bacterium | reverse complement strand
ATAGACCTGTCAGCGACGCTGATCGCACTGGCGCAGGAGCGGGCGCCGCGCGACCTGGGTGCGGGCAGCGTGGAGTTCCGCGTCGGCGACATGCTCGATCCGGCGCTCGGTCTGTTCGATCACGTCGTGGCGATGGACTCGTTGATCCACTACCGCATCGGCGACGTCGTGCGCGTCCTCGACGGGCTGGTGCGGCGCACCTACGACTCCGTGCTCTTCACGTTCGCCCCGCGCACGCCGATGCTGAGCGTGATGCATGCCGTCGGCAGGCTGTTCCCGCGCGGCAACCGCGCCCCGGCGATCGAACCCGTGCGGTGCGAGACGATGCGAAGCCGTCTCGAGTACGAGATAGACGCGTGGATGCCGGCGCGCACCCGGCGGATAGCCAGCGGCTTCTACACCTCGCAGGCCATGGAGCTCGTCCGGCGATGAGCCGTCTCAACGACGCGCTGGTGCAGGGCTGGACGCGGGTCGGTACGCGCTTCCTGCCCTTCGCGGACGCGGCGACGGCAGATCTGCCGCTCGCACGGCTGATGCGCCTGTCATTGTTCCAGGTGTCGGTCGGCATGGCGACGGTCCTGCTGAACGGCACTCTCAACCGCGTGATGATCGTCGAGCTGGGCGTGCACGCGTGGCTGGTGGCGTTGATGGTGTCGCTGCCGTTGGTGTTCGCGCCGCTGCGCGCCCTGATCGGCTTCCGCTCCGACACGCACCGATCGCTGCTGGGCTGGCGGCGTGTTCCCTATATCTGGATGGGGACGCTGCTGCAGTTTGGCGGCTTGGCGATTATGCCGTTCGCGCTGCTGGTGCTCTCGGGCGATACCCGTGGGCCGCTGTGGATCGGCGATGTCGGCGCGGCATTGGCCTTCCTGCTCGTCGGCGCCGGGCTGCATACGACGCAGACGGCGGGCCTGGCTCTGGCCACCGACCTCGCCCCGGCGGCGTCGCGGCCGCGGGTGGTCGCCCTGCTGTACGTGATGCTGCTGGTCGGCATGGTGGGCAGCGCGCTGTTGTTCGGAGAGCTGCTTGCCGCGTTCACCCAGCTCAAGCTGATTCAGGTGGTGCAGGGCGCGGCCGTGGTGACGATGGCTCTCAACCTCCTTGCGCTCTGGAAGCAGGAGGCGCGCGACCCGTCACGGACGCGCGTAGACGTGCCGCGTCCGGCATTTCGGGACTCCTGGCGCGCGCTCATGGGACAGCGCCGCTCGGGCCGCTTCCTGGTTGCCGTCGGTCTGGGCACCGCGGGTTTCAGCATGCAGGACATCCTGCTCGAGCCTTATGGAGGCCAGGTCATGCACATGGCTGTCGGCGCGACGACGGCGCTCACTGCCCTGATCGCGGGCGGAGCGTTGTTCGCGTTCACGCTGGCTGCGCGCTCGCTCGGTCGTGGTGCCGATCCGCACCGTCTGGCCGCATTCGGGGCGCTGGCGGGAGTCTTCGCATTCGCGGCCGTGGTCTTCGCCGCCCCGCTGCAATCCCCGGTCCTGTTCCGCTTCGGCACCGCGCTCATCGGCTTCGGCGGCGGCCTGTTCGCCGTCGGCACTCTGACGGCGGCCATGGGTATGGATCGCCACGGACTGAATGGACTGGCACTGGGCGCGTGGGGGGCGGTGCAGGCTTCGTCTGCGGGCGTCGCGATCGCAATGGGCGGCGCGCTGCGTGATGCCGTCTCGGGGCTCGCCACCCGCGGCGCGCTCGGTCCCGCGCTCACCGACGCGTCGGTGGGATATGGCGTCGTCTATCAGATCGAGATTGCCCTGCTGTTCGCGACCCTGGTTGCGATCGGTCCCCTGGTGCGCGCGCCCGGTGACTTTCGACCGGATCAGTCGTCGCGATTCGGCCTGGCCGAGTTGCCCAATTAGCTGCTTCATCCCGCGGAGGTCACGCTCATGTCTACCGGCGCCATCAACAGCTACATCGATGTTGCACAAATCGTGTTGTACGCATTCTGGGTCTTCTTCTTCGGCCTGATTTATTACTTGCGCCGCGAAGACAAGCGCGAAGGATACCCGCTGGAGTCCGACTGGACGGAGCGCAGTCCCCGCATGCTCGCGCAAGGCTTTCCGGAGATGCCCGCCCCCAAGGTCTTCAGGCTGGCGAACGGCAAGAGCGTAGAAGCGCCGCGCGCGTGGACCGAAACCCGGGAGCTGCGCGCCACCCCGGTGGGTGGGTGGCCGGGTGCGCCACTGGTGCCGACCGGCGATCCCATGCTCGACGGCGTCGGGCCCGCGGCGTATGCCGAGCGCGCCGACGTACCGGACACGACCGTCGAGGGATTGCCCCGGATCGTGCCGCTGCGGGTCGCCGAAGGCTTCGGGATCGAATCGCGCGATCCGGACCCGCGCGGCATGGACGTCATCGGCGCCGATGGCGCGGTTGGCGGCACAGTCCGTGACATCTGGGTCGATCGCGCCGAGATGATCATTCGCTACCTGGAAGTCGAGGTGTCGAACGCCGGCGGCAATCGATCCGTCCTGTTGCCAATGAACTGCGCGCGGGTGGACGGCCGGCGCCGCCGCGTAAACGTCGCATCCATTCTCGGGGCGCAGTTCGCCCTGGCGCCAGGTCTCGGCAATGCCAACCAGGTGACGCTGCTCGAGGAGGAGAAGATCGTCGCGTACTACGCCGGTGGTTACCTATACGCCACCCCGGCGCGGCAGGAGCCGCTGCTGTGAGCGACCACGAATTCGAACGCGAGCCGGTACGCGGGCTGCCGGAGGTCCTGCCGATAGACGAGCGGATGCTATGGCAGGGCTCGCCGCGCTGGCAGTCGCTGGCGAGATGTGTATTCAAGGTCCGCGGTCTGGCGCTGTACTTCGGTGTGCTGGTGCTTTGGCGGATCTGCTCGGTGTGGCCTGCGGACGGCGGGACCACGGCGCTGGCCTCGGCGCTGCCCGTGCTGTTCCTGTCCGCGCTGGCCCTTGCCCTGCTCGCGCTTTTGGCCTGGCTGATAGCGCGGGCCACGGTCTACACCGTGACCAGCCGGCGCGTCGTCATCCGCAGCGGCATTGCCATCCCAATCACCGTGAACATCCCGTACAGCGTAGTCGAATCCGCGGCCATGAAGGTGCATCGCGACGGGACGGGCGATATCGCGATCGCCCTTAACAGGGACTCGCGCGTGTCGTACGTGGTGATGTGGCCGAACGTCAGGCCTTGGTCCATGGCGCAGGCCCAACCGGCCCTGCGCGCCATCGACGCGCCGCAGGAAGTGGCCGCAATGCTTGGGCGCTCCCTCGCCGAGGCAGTGGGTGCGGCGCTGCCTGCCGCGGCAGCCGTCCCCGATCAACCAGGTCGGCCGGCGACCGCCCGGCGACCGCTGGCGCCTGCGACGGCCTGATCCCCGAGCGATGAGCCACTCACACCCGAACTTGGCGTTTCCTCGCGCAGCGCTGCTGGCCGCCGCGGCGCTGCTGACGCTCGCGCTCGTGTCGGCGGCGGCCACGCGCATCGCGGGCGACTACGTCATGGAAAGGCCGCCGGGCGTTGTCGCGGCAAGCAGCGATCTGCGTTTCGCCGATCGCAATGACGGGGCGGTAGTCGTAACGCGTGTGCCAGACGGTTCGACGATCGCCGTGCTCGAACCAGGCACCAACGGATTCGTACGCGGCGTATTGCGCGGCCTGGCGCGCGAGCGCCGGTTTCGCGGAGTCGGTGCCGAGGAGCCGTTTCGGCTGACGCGCTGGGCTGATGGGCGTCTTTCGCTGAAAGACCCTGCCACGGGCCGGAACATCGAACTACGGGCGTTCGGACCGACGAACGAGGCCGCCTTCGCGCGTCTGCTGATGGCGCCCACGGCAACGCGGTTGAGCGGACGGTAGCCGCCGTGGACCGTCGAATCCGGCCGCAGCACGTGACATCCCACGGTGTCATGGCTGCGATCTGGGAGAGGCCCAGCCATGTGCGGACATGCGGTCTGCGCGCGGGCGTCGTCGGCCCGCGGAATGCCCATTCGCGACATACACGACGTAAGAAGCTTCTTCTATCGTAGCGGAGGATCGTGCCATGAACGACAGCACCAGGACGTACGAACTCAACGAGACGACCCGGAAGGCCGAGGAAAATACCATCCTCAGTCCGCGCTTCTACACCACAGATTTTGCTGCCATGGACAGGATCGACGTGACGCCGGTGCGCGCCGAGTGGGACGCGCTGATGGAAGAGTTCCGCCGCGACGTCAACCGCGAGCACTTCGAGCGGCCGCCGGAGTTCACCGACGAGGTGCGGGAGTTGCCCGAGGCGCTGCACAAGGAATTCCTCGACTTTCTGGTGAGTTCCGTCACCTCGGAGTTCTCCGGTTGCGTGCTTTATAGCGAGATTAGAAGGAGCGTCAACAACCCCGCAATACGCGATCTGATGGGTTACATGGCCCGTGACGAATCCCGCCATGCCGGTTTCATCAACAAGTCGCTCAAGGATTTCGGGCTGGGAGTGGATCTTGGTTTCCTGACCAAGGCGAAGAAGTACCACTACTTCGCGCCCAAGTTCATCTTTTACGCCACCTACCTGTCCGAGAAGATTGGCTATGCACGGTACATCACCATCTTCCGGCAGCTCGAACGCCACCCCGAACGCCGTTTCCACCCCATCTTTCGCTGGTTCGAGCGCTGGTGTAACGATGAGTTCCGCCACGGTGAGGCCTTCGCGCTCATCATGCGTGCCAACCCGCAGCTGCTGCGCGGTTTCAACAAGCTTTGGATCCGCTTTTTCCTGCTGGCCGTGTACGCGACGATGTACGTCCGGGACCACATGCGGCCAGAGCTCCACCGAGCCTTCGGGCTTGATCCGACAGAATACGACTACACGGTGTTTCACATAACCTCGGAGATCTCCCGGCAGGTTTTTCCGCTGACTCTGGACATCGATCACCCCGCCTTCCGCGCAGGGCTCGAGCGCCTGCGGAGGATCGGCGAGGCGAGCGCGGCGGCGCGCGCGCAGGGTGGCAT
>CAZTPK010000175.1:0-4952 GCA_964614765.1 uncultured Gammaproteobacteria bacterium | reverse complement strand
CGTCGAGGCCGCGCGGACGCTGCTCGAGGCCGGCGCCGATCGCGCCGCCGCGCTCGCCGACGGCACCGGCCCGATCACCGCCGCCCTGCGCAACGGCCACGGCAAGCTCGCCAGGACCATCCTCGGCGAGACCGAGAGGACGGCAAAGGATGGCGATGCCGCCCTTGCCCTCATCGAGGCGGCGCGCTCGGGCGACCGCGAGACGCTGGGTCTCCTGCTCGCACGCGGCGCGGACGCCGGTCATGCGGCGAAGGACGGCGGCACGGCGCTGATCGCGGCAACCCGCGCACAGGAGCTCGCGATAGTCGAAGACCTGCTGCGTCACGGCGCCGAACCCGATCGGCCGGACGCCGATCGGCGCACGCCGCTGTGGTGGGCGGCAGAGCTCGGCTGGCGCGACGGCGCAAGAGCGCTGCTCGCGCACGGTGCATCGCCCAAGCGCGCCGATCGCGACGGTTACGATCCGCTGATGCGCGCGGCGCAGGCGGGCCATCGTTCCCTGGTCGCGACGCTCCTCGAGGCCGGCGGCGATCTGACGGCGCAGACGCGCGCGGGCAATACGGCGATGATGGTCGCGGCCGATGCCGGACACGCAGGCATCGTCGGCGACCTGATCGCCGCCGGCGCCGAGCTCGATCGGCAGAACTCGGCCGGCAACACCGCGCTCATGCTCGCCGCCGCCAACGGGCACGTGCAAGCGGTCGAGACGCTGCTCGACGCAGGCGCGGACCTTCGGCTCATCAACGCCCAGCGCGCGGACGCACGCATGCTCGCCGAGCAGGGCGGGCGGGCGTCGGTGCTCGCGGCGATCGACGCTCGGGACCGCGAGGGGGGACTGCTCCATGCGCTCTGGAGCTACCTTGCGGGCTGGCTGTGAAGCAGCCGTCGGGCCGCGTCAGGCGTTCCAGGCCACGGCATTTCGATTCACGGTTGCCGCGCCGGCCGGCGGAAGCCGACCTTGATCCTCGTTCCGTGCGGCTGGGCGTCTTCGATGTCCAGCGTGGCGCCGTGCAGCTCGACGATGCGTTGCACAATCGACAGCCCGATGCCGATGCCGGAGACGGCCTGGCCCGCGCCGCGATAGAAGCGTTGCAGTACCTTCTCACGCTCCGGCGGGGGAATTCCCGGCCCGTTGTCGCTCACGGTAAGGCTGATCCGGGAGTCCTCGTCGATTACCTGCACTCGCACCGCTCCGGCGCCCGCCGTGTAGCGGATTGCGTTGTCGAGCAAGTTTCGGATCATGATCGCGAGAGCATCGCGGTGACCGCGGATGTCGCAGTCCGCCGCGCGCGTGAGCTCCAGGCCTATTCCCTTGGCGCGCGCCTGCGGCGTGACCTCGCCGATGACCTCGGCGGCGACCGCCGCGAGATCGACGAAGGGCATCGCGGCGATCTGCTGAGCGTCGAAACGGGCCAACGCCAGCAGCTGACCGACCAGGTGAGCGGCCTGGGAGACCGCGGCATCGATGGTCTCCAGGGCTCTGCGGCGCGTGGCATCGGAGTCGGTGCGCAGCGCGAGCTGCGCCTGCGTCTTCAGCCCGGCGAGCGGCGTTCGCAGCTCGTGCGCGGCATCGGCGGTGAACCGTCTCTCCTTGTCGAGCGATTCCTGCAACCGGCCGACGAGCAGGTTGATCGCATCGACCAGGGGCCTCACCTCGGTCTGCACCGCCTCGGTGTCGAGCGGATCCATGCGATCCGGTCCGCGGCCGCGTAACGCCGTCGCCAGGCGCCGCAAGGGTTCGAGCGAGATCCTGACGGCGTGCCAGAGGACGACCGCCAGCAGGATCAATGCAGCGATGGGCGGACCGAGGATCTTGACCGTGAGCTCGTTGAGAAGGCGGTTCCTGACGCTGTGCAGTTCGGCCACGCGCACGACGACCACGCCGGAGGGGTCGTGCGCGGTGTACACACGCCATCCGCCCTCATCGCCGCCCGTGTCGGAGTATCCATCGGTATCGTCGGACAGGGGTTCGTCGGGCGCCCGCACGGAGTGGAAGCGATGCGCCCCGCCGGCCACGGAGAACTGGAAGGCGAGCTCCGTGCTGTACCGATGTGCCGCCAGGTGCGCGTTCACCTCCTCGACGCCCGCCCGTATGCCCTCGCTCCGGTCCTGCGCACCGTAATGCTGCTCGAGCAGCTCCCCGCTGATCAGCGACAACAGGACGCGAGCGGACTGCGCCAGGTGGGCGTCGAACACCGAGTTGATCTCCGCGCGCGCCGTCAGGAACACCATCACCGAGACGATCAGCCAGACACACAGCGTTGCCGACAGTATCCACGTCAGCAACGCTGTCCGCAGCGATCTCATTCGGCTTCCCGATCGATGATGTAACCTATACCCCTGACCGTGCGGATGAGACTGCTGCAGAGCTTGCGCCGCAGGCTGTGTATGTGCACCTCGACGGCGTTGCTCTCGATCTGCTGGGTGCCGGGGTAGATGTGCGTCTCCATCTGCGGTCGCGAGATCACCTTCCCGAGGTTATCCAGCAGCAGCATCAGCAGGTCGTACTCGCGGCGCGACAACGGCACCACCGCATCGTCCCACCGCACCGTGCGCGAACCGGGATCCACCGACAGCCGTCCATGGCTGAAGGTCGTGACCGCCGCCGCGCGGGTGCGGCGCGTCAGGGCGCGCACCCGCGCCAGCAGCTCGTCGAGCTCGAACGGCTTGGAAACGTAGTCATCGGCGCCCTGGTCGAGACCGGCAACCCGATCGTCGGTGCGATCCCGCGCCGAGAGTATCAGCACGGGGCGGTCCACGCCCAACTCGCGCAGCTGCCGCAGAACCTCGAGCCCCGGGAGGTCCGGCAGACCCAAATCGAGTATGACCACGGCGTAGGGCTGCGCACGCGCCAGTCCGACGGCGTGTGCGCCGTCCCGGCTCCATTCGACCTCGTAGCCCTCCTCGCGCAACGACGCCGCGAGGCCGTCGCCGAGCACCGGATCATCCTCTACCAGCAGCAACCGCATTTCGATCTCGCCTCCGCAGTGACGCGGGTAATCCTCACACGCCGCGTAAGGTAGCCGCCTCATCGCGCTCCAAGCAATCACTTTCTGATAGGCGCCGCCTCCTCGAGCGATGAATAAGAAGTCTGTTCGCAATCAGTCTCATTCCGCGCCCGCCCCCTTCGGAGTACGGTCGAGCGAGTGATTTCACGGCCTGCGCTCTCGCCCGGCGGTCGCGCCTAATCCTCGCTTAAGTCGAGATCGACAGATCGGGCCGCGCCGGATTCCTGTCGGGCCGTGATCGTCAACGCGTCACACTTCCGCAGGCCCCCGGCCGGCTAGTTTTCCGCGGCGTGGGAGATTTCCCCTCCCGCAACGGGTGCCGATCCCTGCTAGCGCGCATCCGGACCGCCGCCAGGCGGATCTCGTCGTGAGACGGGACCTGGGGGCGGGACCGGCCTCGGCGCGGATGCTCGGCGGCCAGAGAGACCACCTACCTAGGAGAAATGCGATATGACCAGGTCCCTGAGTACACAGACGCGGTTCGGCGACCGTCGCGGGAGGCGCTACCTGTTCCCGGCGGTGCTGATGGCGGCGGCAGGCGCCGGCCTCGCCGGTCCGGCCGCCGCAACCCAGTCGCGCGTCGACGGCGTGTTGACGACTTGCAAGGCCACCGCCAGCCCCACCTCCGATCCGGCGCAGGGCGTGCCGGGCAACCTGAAACCGGACTATGTGCAATTGCTGACCTCCGCCGGCTCCAGCCAATACCCGTCCACCGGCTCCTGCAACGTCTGCCACGGCAGCGGCAGCGCCAAGGGCGGCGATGCCGCCACCAACAGGAGCGAGGCGGCCAAGAGCAATTACGCATTTTTCTGCGGAGCCGCGAACGCCGCGCCCACGCTCACGCTCACGCCCGCCGGCGATCAGGCGATCACCGAGGGCGCAACGGGCAGCGTGGCCGCCAAGGCGACCGACCCGAACAACGACCCGGTGACCATCACCGTGAAACCCTCGCCCCTGCCCGCCGGCGCCGCCTTCGATGGCACCACGCTCACCTACACGCCGCCGGCGGGAACCGCGGCAAAGACGCCGGCGGTGGCCTTCACCTTCCAGGCGACGGACAAGCCGGCCTCCGGGACCGCGCTCTCCTCGCCGGCGCAGACCGTCACCTTCAACGTCTCCGCCCCCGCGCAGCCCACCAATCACCCGCCTGTCGTTCCAGCTTCGTCGTGGAGCGTGACCGTCGGCGATGCAACGACCTACGCGTTCGACGTGACCGCCACCGACGCCGATGGCGACCCGCTGACGCTGACAACGGGCGCGCTGCCCGCGGGCCTCACCTTCACCCCGGATGCCACCGACAGTGCGATTGGCCACTTCAGCTGGGCGCCTAACGGCCCGGCCGCCCCTGGCACTCACATTGTCACCGTGACGGCCTCCGACGGCGTCGCACAGGCCTCGGGCACCGTAACCATCAACGTCGGTGCCGCGGCACCCGGGCCGGGCACGGGTTACGTCAAGGCCGTGCGCATCACCAGGGCCCATTGGCACAAGCGCACCTCCACGCTGACGATAGCCGGCAAGATCGTGGCGCCGAAGGGCACCGTTCGCAAGGGATTGCGCGTCTCCGTCACCGACGCGGTGAGCGGTGCCGTGCTCGGTACGGCCGAGGCCAACGCCCGCGGAGGCTGGGGATTGGTGCTGAAGCAGACAGCCTTGGTGCCGTGCGTCATTGCTGCCACCGTGGATGGCAAGACCGCGAGTCGCAAGGTAGATCGCGCGCCGGAGTCCTGTCGGCTTCACGACGACGAGGATGACGATGCGGAAGACGAGGATCGCGACGAGCTGAGGAAGCAGCGCGATTCCGTCAGCCGCGCCGCCACGACCTCGCGCAGACGCACCTGAGCGCATCGGGCCGCGTCTAGTGACCGGCCGGCCCTCCCTCTGCCGGGAGGGCCGGCCATTGCGGCCCGGTGCAGGCCACCGCAGGAACACACAGCCACCCAC
>CAZTPK010000174.1:0-4976 GCA_964614765.1 uncultured Gammaproteobacteria bacterium | reverse complement strand
GTTGACCGTCGGCCGCCCCGTCGCCGGATCCAGGCCCGTGGTCCAGTTGATGCCCTCGACCGTCGGCACCGCGAACAGGAACTTGCCGTTGGTGCGATCCAGCACGTAGAAGAAGCCGTTGCGGTTGGACTGCAGCGCGGCCTTCACCGGCTTTCCGTCGATCGTCACGTCGGCAAGGATGGGCGCATTGTTGCCGTCATAGTCCCAGCCGTCGTTGGGCGTGTACTGGTAGTGCCACTTGATCTTGCCGGTGTCGGCATCGAGCGCCAGCAGCGAGCAGGTATAGAGATTGTCGCCGGGCCGCAGCTCGGCCACCCACGGACCCGGGTTGCCGGTGCCCCAGTAGATGAGGTTGAGCTCCGGATCGTAGGCGCCGCTCTGCCAGGTCGGCGCGCCGCCGGTCTTCCACGCGTCCCCCGTCCAGGTCTCGCTGCCCGGCTCGCCCGGCGCGGGAATCGTATAGGTCGTCCAGGCGAGTTCGCCGGACTTCGCGTCGTAGGCCTGCAGGTAGCCGCGTATGCCGTACTCGCCGCCGGCCACGCCGACGATGACCTTGCCCTTGACGACGTACGGCGCTCCGGTCGCGGCGTAGCCCTGCTGCCAGTCGCCGAAGGTCTTCTCCCACACCACCGCGCCGGTGTCGCGGTTCAGCGCGACCAGCCGTGCGTCGAGCGTCATCACATAGACCATGTCGCCCCACAGGGCCACGCCGCGGTTCACCGGACCGCAGCACAGCACCGTGCCCAGGCCCTCCGGTTCCTCGGGCTTGTACTGCCACAAACGGCGCCCGGTGCGCGCGTCCAGCGCGAACACCGTGGCGTGCGGGCCGGAGACGTACATCACGCCGTTGTCGACCAGCGGTGTGGCCTCCACGCCATCGACGTTGCCCAGCGAGAACGCCCACACCGGGCGCAGTCCGGCGACGTTCTCCGGCGTGATCTGCGTGAGCGTGCTGAAGCGCTGGTTGTCGTACGTGCGCCCGTAGATCAGCCACTCCGCGGCGTTCGCCGGGGCGCCGCGCAGTTCCTCGTCGGTGACGACTTCGGCCGCGCTGACAGGGCTGAGGCCGTGGATCATGGTCGCAGCTATCCCTGCCAACATCCTCTTGCGTGTAGCGGTTTTCATAATGGCCTCCGAGTCTGCTTGGGACGGGTCAGGCATGCCTGCTCTGGTCTGTGAGCCCGCCGCGGGCGCGGCGTTGCGCGAACGCCCGGCGGTGGCCCGCGCAGGAGATTTTCGCGTGCCAGATTAGGTAACGGATTCCCGGCCGGACAATAACCCCATGGGGGTAGAGACATTTCCGGCACCCTGGCGGAAGGGGGGCGATAGCCACATACGGCCGACGGCGGGCAGATCCACCCGTGAAGCAGCGCCGTCCCGGTGCTGGCGCCTGCGCAGGCTCCTGGAGCTGGGGGACCGCTCCCAATGCGCCATCCCGCCGCTACCGTACGCCCGTTCGGGATGCGGATTCCGTGTGCTCAAGGACTGTTCCACCGCGGCCGATACTCTTCAGTCAGCCAACGCCTTAGCCGAGCCAGCGGCAATTCCGAAAATGCACGGACTCATCGACACGGCAGGCCCGCGCTCCGTCGTTCGTGCCACGGCGGGCTTCACCCTGCTCGAACTGGTCATCGTGATTGCGGTTGCCAGTCTACTCGCGGCTGTTGCCATGCCGGCCTATTCGGCCTACCGGGTCCGTGTACAGAACAGTCAGGCCATTGCGGACATCGGCATCCTGGCCGCCGAGATCGAACGCTATCGATCGAACAACTCCGGCGAACTGCCCGAGGCTCTCAACCAACTGCCGGTCCCCGTCCCGAAGGATCCGTGGGGACACGATTACGTGTACACGCCGCTGGAGGGGGCCAAGGCCAACCCCGGAAACGCCCGCTGGGACAAGAATCTCAAGCCCATCAACGTGGACTTCGATCTCTACAGTGCCGGAGAGGACGGCAAGACCGCACGCAAGATCTCCAACAAGGACGCCCTGGACGACATCATCCGTGCCAACGGCGGCTCCTACATCGGTTTGGCCCGGGATTACTAGCTTGTCGCGGCTGCAGTCGCACCGAGGCACCGTCTTCCGCAGCAAGGTCGCGCGGCGCGTCTTCGCGCTGTTCGTGCTGGCCGCGCTGCTCCCCATACTCGCCATCGCCTCGCTGATCTACCTGCAGGCAGACGCCGAGAACTCCCGGATCATCAGCGAGCAGTTGCGTCGCGAGACCAAGACCACCGCGATCGCGTTCTCCTATCTGCTCGACCAAGTCGAGATCAAGCTACGCAATCTCGCGCAAGCCGCTCCCGCCTCACGCCCCGCGGCGTTCGAGAAGATCCGGGGAAGCCACCTTACCGCCTATCGGATCATCAAAGACCGCGCGTTCACGGCGGTGGCCCCGGGACGAGTGGCAACGAACGCGCCCGACCTGCGACAGCATCTCCATATCGGCAAGGCGGCCCTGGTGGTCTCCGGCTCCGCCACGATCCCGCGCCTCGAGATGATCATGGCATTGGCCGACGGTTCCGCGGGAGAACGGCTGCTGGCGGTAACGATTGCGCCTGAGGTGCTGGAAATCATCGACCACGATCAGGATTCCATGCTGTGCGTGCTCACCGATCAGGGAATTCGGGTCCTCTGCGACGGGCGTGTGCCCGACGCGGCGCTCCGCGCCTACGACCCGCGGGACATTTCAACGACCTTCCAGAAGACTGCCTGGCGTACGGATGACCACGTCTGGCAGGCCGGCTTCTGGCGACTGTACACCGCGCCCCGCTTCCACCTCCCTTCGCTCACCACCGTCTGGGCCACGACCGAGGACAGTATGATCACCCGGCCGTCGGTGTTCCTGAAGGTATTCCCGCCGACGATCGCGCTTGCCATGCTGGTTGTGACGCTCGTCAGCATCAGCCTGATTCGCCGACTGCTGACGCCCATGGACCGGCTCAAGGAGGCCGCCAATGACCTCGCGAACGGGTCGTTCCGCAGCCGCGTGAACATCGCCAGCGACGACGAGTTCGAGGACCTCGGCAACGCGTTCAACGGAATGGCGCGGGATCTGGAAAATCAGTTCACCATGCTGAGGACGCTGGCGGAGCTCGACCGCATGGTGCTCACCGCGCAGGGCACCGAGGAGATCATCGCTGTCCTGCTCGAACGCATGCCGGAGCTCAGCGACTGCGACGCGATCGCGGTGCTGCAGATCGCGCACACGCGCATCGTCAAGGCCCACTGGCGCTGCCGTGACCCGGACACGCAGTCCTCGCCGCCCGACTTCGGCGCAACGGTGCAGGCCACCGACCTTCAGGCGCTGCAGCAATGCGGCGACCATCTGTCCATCGACGACCCGGAACGTCACGGTTTCACGAGACCTTTCTTCGCGATCGGCATGACCCGCGTGGCCTGTCTGCCGGTCAACCGCCAGGCCGGGACCGGCAGCGTCATCTGTCTTGGCTACGCGAGGGCCGAGGCGGCCACGGATACGGTGATTTCCCGCGCCCGCTCGCTGGCGGATCGCGCCGCCGTGGCATTGTCCAATGCCGAGTGGGAGGAGAAGCTCTATCACCAGGCGCACTACGACGCGCTCACCGAGCTTCCGAACAGGCAGCTGTTCATCAGCCGGCTCGACGAGGCCCTGGCGCAGGCACAGCGCCAGGATACTTGCGTCGGGCTGCTTTTCATCGACGTCGACCGATTCAAGACGTTGAACGATTCGCTGGGTCATCACGCCGGCGATCAGTACCTCGTGCAGGCGGCGCGCAGGATGATCGACTGCATCGGCGCGGATTGCACGCTGGCCCGCCTCGGCGGCGACGAGTTCACCGTCATCGTTCCGGTGCCGTCAACGCCACAGGCCGCCATGGAGGCGACCCAGGACATCGCGGAGCGGCTGCGCAAGTGCCTGACCGCGCCGGTGGTAGTGAACGACCAGCGCGTGGCGTTGAGCGCGAGCATCGGCGTGGCCATCTATCCCACCGACGCGACCAGCCGCCTCGAACTGATTCGGTGCGCCGATCAGGCCATGTACCACTCCAAGGAACTGGGACGAAACGGCTGGTCCTACTACTCCAGGGAGATCAATGCTTCGGCCCTGGAGCGGCTGGAACTGGCCGCGGAACTGGAAGGCGCGATCGCGCGCGGCGAGCTTCAGCTCAACCTGCAGCCGCAGCTGGACTGCCGAACCGACGGGCTTTGCGGCGCGGAGGTCCTGCTGCGATGGCGGCACCCGCGCCTCGGGATAGTGCCGCCGGGCAAGTTCATCCCGGTGGCCGAGCAGATGGGGCTGATCGTGCCCATCGGGATCTGGGTGCTCGAGCAGGCATGCAGGCTGCTGCGGCAGTGGCGGTCCTGCGGGATGGAGGCGCTGCGGCTCGCCGTCAACATCTCGCCCGCACAGCTGCGCCACCCCGAGCATGTGGAGCTGCTCTGCTGCACGCTCGGGAATCATTCGGCCCTTGCCGGCATGCTCGAACTCGAAGTGACGGAGAGCACGTGTGTCGACGACCTGCAGGCGGCGACCGGGATTTTCCGGCGTTTAAAGGAGTGCGGCGTCAGCGTTGCCATCGACGATTTCGGCACCGGCTATTCGTCGATGTCGTACCTGCGACATTTCTCCATCGACATCATCAAGATCGATCAGGCATTCGTCCGCGGTCTGCCGGAGGACGAATACAACAGGTCCTTCGCGGCCGCCATCGTCACCATGGCGCACAGCCTGGGCTGCACGGTCGTGGCCGAGGGGGTGGAGACCGAGGCACAGCTGCACTATCTGCGCGGTCTGGGTTGCGAGAAGGCGCAGGGCTACTACATCGCCAGGCCCATGAGCATCGACGACTTCGATCACTACGCGCGTACATGGCAGATGGCGCGCCAGGCGCCGGTGCTCGCCGTCCTCCCCTGAACCGCCCGGCCTGTTCCGGCCGGCATATCCTGGACGGTCAACCACGGCCACCGCGTGAGGTCACTTCACGCAGGCGCGGGT
>CAZTPK010000173.1:0-4976 GCA_964614765.1 uncultured Gammaproteobacteria bacterium | reverse complement strand
CCGCCCCCCCGCCTGTGCGTGATCACCCCGCGGACGCGCTGGCGTCCGGGATACCGGGCTGTCGTGGCCCAAATGGTCGGCTGGCTGTTCGGCGGGAGCCGAATGGCTGGCGGGATTGCGCTGCGCGGGTCCGGTCGGCCTACTTGGTCAGGATCAGCTTGTCCTGCCGGGTGATGCGCAGGCGGTAGATCTCACCACGGTGCTCGATCTGAACCTCGCGCCGCGCGCCGAAGAGTTCTTCGGAGCGGACTCGCAAGACCGGGACTGTCGGTTTGTCGCCGTCTGTGTGCACGGAATCGGTCATGGGCACGGCGCGAAGCTTACAACGAAATGCGAATCGTTCGCAATAGCATTCTTGTCGCCGCGGTGAGGGGGATCAACGCAACTGCCGTCGCCCGGGGGAGGGTCACACGTATCAAGAGTAAGGAACGGCTTGCACGCGCAGCAGGCGTGCGATCAGGGGGACCCCCGACGGTCGGCCACGCGAGGAGTGCCGCCCCGCCTGCTCGGACGCCTCAGTACGCGGAGGTATCGTGACCGGCCAGGAAGGCGAGCAGGTTTTCGCGGTAGTGGTAATAGTCCGCGTGCTGGAGCAGGGCCTGCCGGCCGCGCGGCCGCGGCAACCTGATCTCCTCGACTTTGCCCACCTTGGCACGCGGTCCGTTGGTCATCATTACCACGCGATCGGCCAGCAGTATCGCCTCGTCGATGTCGTGCGTGACCATAATGGCGGTAACCTGCGTACTCTCCCAGACCTGCATCAGCACTTCCTGCAATTCCCAGCGGGTCAGCGAGTCCAGCATGCCGAATGGTTCGTCCAGCAACAACAGCTTCGGGGACAGTGCGAACGCGCGCGCGATACCGACGCGCTGCTTCATCCCGTTCGACAGCGACGACGCCCGGGTATGCATCGCCTCCGCCAGCCCCACGCGCGCGAGGTAGTGCTCGACGATGTCGCGCCGCTCCCCGCGCGTGGCGTGCGGATAGACGCGCTCCACGCCCAGCGCCACGTTCTCGTACGCCGTCATCCACGGGAACAGGCTGGGCGCCTGGAAGACGATGCCGCGGTCTGGGCCGGCGCTGCTGACCTCGCGGTAGTCGAGCACGATGCCGCCGGCACTGACGTCGATCAGACCGGCCACCATCGACAGCACGGTCGACTTGCCGCAGCCGGAATGCCCGATGAGTGAGATGAACTCACCCTTGCGGATGCGTAGGTCGAACTCCTCCACGACGGTGACCGGTCCCTTGCGCGTCGGATAGATCTTCGAGACCTTGCTGAACTCGACGAACCGCTCCAGCTCGTGCGGATCTCTTTTGCGCGCAGCCGCGGCGATCCCGGGCGTTCCGATGAGTGTCGGTACGACGTCCGGAAGATCGATGATCTTCCCGCCGCCGCCGCCGCCGCCGGCACCGCGCCGCGCGCCGAGCGCCATGAGATACGCGGTAATCTCCCTGCGCAGGCGGACAAACTCCGCATCGTGGTTGAGCGCCGCGCGGTCACGCGGCCGGGCGAGATCCACGCGGAACTCCGGGCCAAGGGTCGCCCCGGGGCCAAGGGTGAGCGGGATGACGCGATCGGCCATGAGAATGGCCTCGTCGACATCGTTGGTGATCAATACGACGGTCTTCCGGTCCTCGGTCCAGATGCGCATTATCTCGTCCTGCAGTCGCGCACGCGTCAACGCATCCAACGCCGAAAGCGGTTCATCCAGCAACAGCACATCCGGATTCAGCGCCAATGCGCGCGCCACCGCCACCCGCTGGCGCATGCCGCCCGAAAGTTGCGCCGGCCGCTTTTCGATGGCGGGAAGGAGATTGACCATGGCCACGTGCTTCTGGACATGTGCCCTGCGCTCGGCGGCGCTCCAGTGCCCGAACATCCGATCGACGCCCAGCGCGATGTTTTCGAAGACCGTCAGCCACGGCATGAGCGAGTAGCTCTGAAACACCACGCCCCGATCCGGTCCAGGACCGGCCACGGGCAGTCCGTTCATGACCACCTCACCGGCATCCGGCATGCTCAGTCCGGCGATGAGTGAGATGAGCGTGGACTTGCCGCTGCCCGAAAAGCCGAGAATCGCCACGAACTCTCCCGGAGATATCCGCAGGTTGATGTCCTTCAGCACCTCGACCCGGCGACGGCCGCTGCCATAGCCCATGCAAACGTTGCGAAGCTCGAGTACGGCCGGTGCCGGAGTACTCGAACTGCCTGGACGCGAGCTTCTCCCCGCTTGCGATAGTGGGGTGGCTGCGATCGGGTTCGCGCCTTCCCCCCCGCCCTCGCCGGTCAAGGGAAAGGCAGTTGCTCGGGAACTGCTGTGGCCCTTGCCGGTTTGCATGAATACGCGCATTCCTCAAACGCCCCGTTCCTGGTAGCTGAACATCTGCTGCAGCGTCAGCATCACCCGATCGAGCAGGAAGCCGATGATGCCTATCGTGAGCACCGCCACCATGATGCGCCCCAGCGATTCGGAACCGCCGCTCTGGAACTCGTCCCATACGAACTTGCCCAATCCCGGGTTCTGAGCCAGCATCTCCGCAGCGATGAGCACCATCCAGCCGACGCCTAGCGACAGCCTGAGGCCGGTGAATATGTAGGGCATCGAAGACGGCAGCACGATCCGGAGCACCTTCGTGTGCCAGCTAAGCCGCAGCATCTTCGTGACATTGATGAGATCCCTGTCCAGAGAAGCCACGCCGACAGCGGTGTTGATCAAGGTCGGCCACAGCGAACACAGCGTCACGGTGATCGCCGAGGTCAGGAAGGACTTGCTGAGCCACTCGTTTTCCCGGGTGTACGCCGCCGCGACGCACAGGGTCACGATCGGCAGCCAGGCGAGCGGCGACACCGGCCGGAAAATCTGTATGAGGGGATTGAGGGCCGCCTGCACGGTGCTGCTCAGTCCGCACAGCAAGCCCAGCGGCACGGCCACCAGCGAGGCCAGCACGAAGCCCGCGAACACCGTCTTCAGACTGGTGGCGATCTGATCCAGATAGGTGGCCTTGCCGGTCCACCTGCGTTCCTTGATGCGCGCCTTGGGGTCGGCCGCCAGCAGCTCGGCGTTTCTCGCCGCCTGCTTGCGATAGAATTCCTCGGCCTTGCGCCGCTCGGCCACGTGCTCGGCAGCTAGCCCTTTCGCCGCTTCCCAAACCTGTGCGGGACTGGGGATGGCGCCGAGGCTGGTCTGCACGCCGGCGGCGCTGGCGTTCCATACCGCCACGAACGCCATGATGGCGAGTAGCGGCACGCCTAGCGTCATCAAGATGGCCCTCAACTGGACGGACGGGTCCTCGCCCGCGGCCAGCCGCAGCCATGGCACGAACCATGTGAGTCCGGCACGAGCGCAGAAATTGATTGCGATGTGCAGCACGATGGCAGCCCTCCCGCGCCTTGGCGCGATGTCCGTTGGAGCGACACTCATTTGCTCTTCAGTCCGATCGCCAGGCTGTCGATGTACTCGTTCGGCTTCCTGGGGTCGAAGGGCTTGCCGTCGATGAACTCGCCACGCGGCGCGCCGTAGCCGTCCTCGCCGTCGGGCGGGAAGTCCGCTGCCGTGGCCTTCCCCTCCGCAATCAGTTCCTTCGCCGCCGCCATGTAGATGTCGGGCCGATAGACCTTCCTCGCCACCTCGTCGTACCAGGCATCCGGCTTGGTCTCCCCGATCTGCCCCCAGCGCCGCATCTGCGTGAGATACCAAACCGCGTCGGCGTAGTAGGGATAGGTGGCGTGATAGCGGAAGAAGACGTTGAAGTCCGGCACCTCGCGTTCATCGCCCCGCTCATATTCGAAGGTCCCGGTCATGCTGTTTGCGATGACCGCCGCGTCCGCCCCCACGTACTCCGGCCTGGAGAGGATCTCCGCGGCCTCGGCGCGGTTGGCGTTGCCGTCGGCGTCGAGCCACATCCCGGCCCGGATCAGCGCCTTGACCACCGCTCTCAGCGTATTCGGATTGGCCTCCGCCCAGGCCTTCGTGACACCGAAGACCTTCTCAGGATTGTTCTTCCAGATCTCATAGTCGGTGATGACCGGAACGCCGATGCCCTTGAAGACGGCTTGCTGGTTCCAGGGCTCGCCGACGCAGTACCCGGATATCGTCCCCGCCTCGAGCGTGGCCGGCATCTGCGGCGGCGGCGTCACGGAGATGAGCGCCTCGGCGTCCGTCTGGCCCGTCACGTCGCTGTCTGTGTAGAAGCCAGGATGAATGCCACCGGCGGCGAGCCAGTAGCGCAATTCGTAGTTGTGCGTCGACAACGGAAAGACCATGCCCAGATTGAATTTCCTTCCATCGGCCTTGAACTGATCGATCACGGGCCTGAGGGCATCGGCCTTGATGGGATGCACCGGCTTTCCGCCTTCCATGGGCACATGCGGCTTCATCAGCTCCCAGACCTCGGTGGCGACCGTGATGCCGTTGCCGTTCAGATCCATGCTGAAGGGCGTCACCATCTCGGCGCGGGTGCCGATACCGACGGTCGCGCCAATGGGCTGCCCCGCCAGCATGTGCGCGCCGTCGATCTCGCCGCTGACCACCCGATCCAGCAGCACCTTCCAGTTCGACTGCGCCTCGAGGGTCACGTCCAGTCCCTCATCCTCGAAATAGCCATTCTCCTTGGCGATTGCCAGCGGTGCCATGTCGGTCAGTTTGATGAATCCGAACTTCAGGTCCGTCTGCTCGAGATCCGCAGCGCGGGCCGCAGCGCCGCCCAGCAGCGATGCGACGAGCGCGCCGAGCAAGCATCGGCGTCGGAATAGCCACTGGCAGGGTCGTGTTCCGGCATTCATGTCTTCAATTCCCTCCTCGCAGGCGTATGGGTTCTCAGAGGCAAAAAAAAACGGCGCTGGCGGACCCGGTATGGAGAGCCGGCCCGTCAGACACCGTTGTCCGTACGTTTACGGCGACCCCTCGTTGGATCGCCTGCGCGAGCACGCCAGTGAAATCGCGTGCCGCCGTGCACAGCGACTATGGCAAGGG
>CAZTPK010000172.1:0-5008 GCA_964614765.1 uncultured Gammaproteobacteria bacterium | reverse complement strand
GTTCTGAGCGTCTTTGACGGGGCGTTTTGTGCCGCCCGCGCGCGGGCGCGTCCAGCGGGGCCGGCGCCTCGTGCGGCGCGTGCCCGGCGGGTCCGGAGTCAGCCGGCGAGCCAGGGCAGGAGGATATCGAGGAAGGCGTCCGGCGAATCGGCGTGCGGCCAGTGCCCGGCGCCGGCAACGGTGGCGATGCGCGCGCGCGGGAGGCGCGCGAGGATGAGCGGCTCGTGCCCGGGAAGGACGGCGCCCGAGCGCTCGCCGCGCACGAACAGGACAGGGCCATCGAACCGGCCGTCGATATCGGGGAAGCCGGCGATCTCCGGCAGCGCCGCGCGGATGGCCGGCAGGTTGATGCGCCAGGCGTAGCGCCCGTCGCGCGCGACGAGGTTGTGCAGCAGGAAGTTCCGTACGGCCGGATCGGGTGCCGCGGCCCGGAGCAGCTCGCCGGCATGTGCCCGGCTGGACGGCGCCGACGCGACCACCGCTTCCATGGCGTCGACGAGTTCGGCGTAATGCTCCGGGTAAGTCACGGGCGCGATGTCCACAACCGCCAGCTTGCGCCAGTGCGCCGGTTGCATGAGCGCGGCGGTCATCGCGACCTTCCCGCCCATGCTGTGGCCGACAAGAGTGGGTTGCCGCAGCTCCAGCCTGTCGGCGAGCGCGCGCACATCCGCGGCCATGGCGCGATAACCCATGTCGGCGGCGTGCGGCGAGTCGCCGTGATTGCGTAGATCCACGCTCACGACCCGGTACCGGTCCGCAAGGCGCCGGGCGATGCCCTGCCAGTTTCGCGATGAGCCGAACAATCCGTGGAGGATTATTACAGCGGCGCCCTGGCCGGTGTCCCGGAAGGCGAGGCTCAGGGGTGTATCCAAGGTCATTGAGCGCACGGGCAGGGCGGGTGGGCGCCGCGCCGGGTGGCGATCCTGATCAAGGTCGAGGCAGTCATCGGTGGGGGCACACGATATCAACTCCCGCCGCGCACGGACAGCGTGCATTGACCTGGTGCAGGAGCCCTTCGGCGGGGCGTTTTCGGCAGGACCTCCTAAAGTTTTCACTGCCACTCACGATAAAAGGGGGTGTGGAGGCGGAGATTTTCCCGTGGGACGCCCGATAAGCGGGAAGGTCGAGACCGAGAGTTTTCGGCGCAACACCGAAAGGTAGAGCGTCGGGTGACCAGTCGGCACCAACTTTACTTTGAGAGACCGAATCATGAATCTGAAGCAAAAGTGCACGTGGGGCTCAGTGGTACTCGGAGCGTTGCCGGCGGCAATTCTCGCCGCGGCCATCAGTCTGGCTGCGGCGCGTCACACCGACGCGGACGCGCAGGCCTTCCTCGCCGGCAATGCCAGCGCCGAGGCGCAGGCTGCATTCAGCGACTACCGCGCGCATCTGGCCGAGTCGGTGGCCACGAACGCCGCCGTCCTCGGGGCGGTGCTGGCGGTCATCGCCGGGGCGGCCGGATGGCTCTTCGCGCGCTCGGTGACGACGCCCATCACGCAGTTCACCGCTACGGCGAAGAAGCTCGCCGATGATCTCGTCAAGGGCAAGGGCGACCTGTCCAAGCGGGTCGACGAATCTCGCAAGGACGAGATCGGCGCGATCGGCAAGGTGATGAACGTGTGGATCGAGAGTTCGCAGATCCTGGTGGCCAAGCTGGTGGACACGCAGCGTCAGGTGGCCTCTGCCGTGGACGACATCATCAAGCTGGCGAGCCACACCTCCAACGGGCTGAGCCGCCAGCAGAGCGAGACCGAACAGGTCGCCACGGCCATGAACGAGATGACTGCCACGGTGCAGGAAGTGGCGCGCAACGCGGTCAACGCGGCGGAAGCGGCCAAGAGCGCCGACAACGACGCCAAGAGCGGCCACGGCGTGGTCAACACCACGATCAGTGCGCTCAACAACCTCAGCGTGGAATTCGAGCGGGCCACCGACGTCATGCGCAAGCTGGAGCAGGACAGCACCAGCATCGGTTCGGTCCTGGCGGTGATACGCGAGATTGCCGATCAGACCAACCTGCTGGCGCTCAACGCCGCCATCGAAGCCGCCCGTGCCGGCGAGCAGGGCCGCGGATTCGCGGTGGTGGCCGACGAGGTCCGCACGCTCGCCAGCCGCACGCAGGAGTCCACCCGCGAGATCGAGGGCATCATCGATCAGCTGCAGAGCCGGTCCAAGGAGGCGGTGGTGGTGATGGACGCGAGCCGCGCCAGCGTCAATCAGTGCGTGTCGCAGGCAGCGCAGGCCGGAGGCGCGCTGGACACGATCACCACGCGCGTGGGGGTCATCGATCAGATGAACGCGCAGATCGCCTCCGCCGCCGAGGAGCAGTCCTCCGTGGCCGAGGAGATCAATCGCAACATCGTCAACATCTCGCGGGTCACCGACGAATCCGCGGAGGCGGCCAAGCAGACCACCGTGGCCAGCGACCGGCTCGCCCAGGTCGCGGCCGAGCTGGCGAAGTACTGCTCCATGTTCAAGGGCTACGCCGTCTGATCCACGCCGCGGGGCGGTAATGATCCACGTGCCAGGGGCGCCGCGCGGCGCCCCTGGCCTTTTTCTGCGTTCGGGCACCTGGCGATCCCGCACCCGCGAGGGCGCTCCGCCCGACACTCGAATCCGGCCGTTGGCCGCAAAACCGGCGCACTGGTATTGGGTCGGGCGCCACCGCCGCTTAGAATCCGTTCTCTGCCGCTTCATACACGCTCCCGCGAAAGATGCCGACTCGAGAGATCGCGCTCGTACTGAAATCGTCCCTGCCCGACGCTCGGCAGATCGACCGGATCCCCGCATGGATGATCATCGTCCCCGAACAGCCGGCGGCCGCGATCTGGCGCGACCTGCCCTACGGCGAGGTTATCGCCCAGAGGTACAAAAGGCGTCCGCAGGCGCCTGCGGCGGGCTGCCCGATCAGCTGCGAACTGCCGAACGCCCGCGGCGCGCAGGTGGCGCTGGTGACGCTGTCCCGCGCCATCGACACCTTCGAGCTTCTGACTACGGCGAGAAAGCTGGTGGCGACACACGCCGAGATGCAGCCGCCGGAGGTCGGCGTCGTGATCCACGGCTTCGGCGTGGAAATGGCGGAGCGGGTGGGAGAGGCGGCGCTCGCGGCGGCGCTCGCGGCTGCCGCGCCGATGCCCGACCTGCGCAGCAAGCCGCGGCACAGGTGGCCGCTGAGAAGGATCCACGTCTTCGGGACCTCCCCATCGCACCGCTACGCGCGGACCTACGCGGAGCTGGCCGGGAGCAGCCTCGCCCGCTATCTCGCCACGCTGCCACCCACGGAGCTCACGCCGGCCGCATACCGCAGACGCGTGGCACGGATCGCCCGCGATCGCCGTCTGCGGATGGACTTCCTGGATATCGCGGCGCTGAAGCGCAGGAAGGCCGGCGCCTTTCTCGCCGTTGCCCAGGGTAGCCCGCGCGCGGACGCCGGTATTCTCCGGCTGCGCTACACGCCGGCGCGCGGCCGGGACCGGCCCGCGATTGCGCTCGTCGGCAAGGGGATCTGCTTCGATACCGGCGGCGTAAACCTCAAGCCGCCACGCTACATGCTCGGCATGCAGGGCGACATGCAGGGCAGCGCGGTGGCGCTCGGAACGCTGCTGGCACTGGCCGAGCTGAAGGTCGACTATCCGGTGGAGGCCTGGCTGGCGCTGGCGATGAATCACATCGGGCCGCACGCGTACAAGCCCACCGACGTGGTGACTGCGAGCAACGGCACTACGATCGAGGTGATCCACACCGATGCGGAGGGACGGATGGTGCTCGCCGATACGCTGGCGCTGTGCTCGCAAGGCCGGCCGGCGCTCATCATCGACTACGCGACGCTCACCGGCAGCTGCGTACAGGCGATCGGCAAGTCCTACAGCGGCGTGTTCACCAATCGCAGCGAGTGGTGGATGCCTCTCATCGAGAACGGGCGGCTGAGCGGCGAGCGCGTCTGGCCGTTTCCCCTGGACAAGGATTACGACAAGGCGCTGGAAAGCGCCATCGCCGACACCAGACAGTGCGCCGAGGAGGGGCCGGCGGACCACATCCTTGCCGCCCGCTTCCTCTCCCGGTTCGTCGGCGAGGGGATCCCGTGGATCCATTTCGACCTCTCCTCGGCGAGCAATCGCGACGGGCTCGCCCACGTGCCGACGCACTTCAACGGTTTCGGCGTCAGGTACACGCTGGACCTGCTGCTGAACCATCGCCTGCCGCGGTGACTGTGGCCCGGCGCGCGAGCGGTTGATCACGGGGTGAAGGCCGTGGCTCCCGGATCCGTGCGTCGGCCAGGGCGGCACCGCACGGGCCGCGACCGGGGAGATCAGGCCTGGTAGGCGCGGGCGCGCAGGACGATTCCCTCCGCCATGTGCCGCAGCGCCATGACGAGAAAGCGCGACAGGTCGGAGTGCTCCGAGTAGTTGGCCGAGTACAGCGACTTGACCCGATCTTCGGCGACGAACCTATAGGCCCCGCCCCACTTTTCCGTCTGATGCTCGTCGTAGACGGCGACCGCGACGCCCTTCTCCTTGGTGACGAGCGAAAAACAGGGTATGTCGGTCATGCCGTCGCCCACGAAGATGAACTGACTCATCGGTATGCGCAGGCGATCAGGGGCCAGCTTGCGATTGACGTCGAAGGGTCGCCCTCGCGAGCCCTTGCCGATGAGCCCCTTCTGGATGTGGAACAGGTAGCGCGTCTTGTCCGTGAAGCTGACGATGCGCCGGGTGAACAGCGCCACGCCATGCTCGTCGTAGTGAAACTCCGACGCCCAGATGTCCGTGAACTCATGCGCGACGCGCGTGTTTCGCACGACGTCGCCGATGCCGCTGCTGATGAGGTAGAACTCCACGGATACCCGCGGATCGACGTCCTTGACGCAGCGGCGCAGCCGCTCGAACAGCGTCTCCACGCCGGGATGCAGGGGCAGCTCGCGCCCCCAGGCCGCGAGATCCGCGCGCGTCAAAGGCGGCATGGCGCCGCGCCGCGACCGTTCGATCATCGTGTAGAGATAGGCGGGGAC
>CAZTPK010000171.1:0-5034 GCA_964614765.1 uncultured Gammaproteobacteria bacterium | reverse complement strand
CGCGGCCTCCAGGTCTTCCTGCTGGCCGATGTGACTGGCCACGGTCTGGGCGCTGCGACCTGTGCCATGATCGCCTGCGACGTCTTCCACTCCATGGTGAAGAAGGGATTCCGCATCTCGCAGATCGCCGCGCAGCTGAACACGCGCCTGCGTGGGGCCCTGCCCACTGGCCGCTTCCTCGCCGCCTGTCTGCTGGAGATCTACCCGGAAGGCCGAGTATTGGAAATCTGGAACGGCGGCGTGCCCGACGCGTACGTGCTGGATGCGACCGGCACCCTCAAGGCCAGCGCACATTCCAGGCACGTGCCGCTGGGCGTACTCGAAGACGATCAGTTCGATGGACAGACCCAGGTCCTGGACATCGTCGGGGGAGACCGGATCATTGTGTACTCCGACGGCATCATCGAGGCCGCCAACGCAGAAGGCGAGGTCTTCGGTAGCGCGCGCCTGCTCGCCTGCCTGAGCGCCGACCCCGCACGCCCAGGGACGGAGGCCGTGGCCGCGGCCATCGCCAGATTCCTCGCGGGGGCCCCGCAGACCGACGACATGTCGCTGCTGGAGATCCTCTGCGTTCCGTCACCCGAGCAGTGCGCAGCTGCCGCTTCACCGAGGCCGAGTGTCACCCCCGTACCCATGGAATGGCGCTTGCGCCTTGAGCTGGGCGCCGATGCGCTGCGAAACGTAGACCCTCTTCCCCTGCTGTTGCATGCGATCTGCGACGTGCAGCAGCTCGGCGACAGGCGGGAGGATATCTACCTGATCCTCGCCGAGCTATATTCCAACGCCCTCGAGCATGGACTGCTGGGCCTCAGCTCGCAGCTGAAGTCATTCCCGGATGGCTTCGCGCAGTACTACGCGGAGAGGGACGCGCGTCTGGGCGCGCTGCGCGACGGCAGACTCGTCTTCGATATCCGCCAGGCGCCTCCGGGCGAGGGCGGGGCGCTGCACGTGCGGCTCGAGCAAAGCGGTGCGGGGTTTGACCTCGACGAGGTGCAAGAGCAGCGCACGCTCTCGGATGGTTACTTCGGTCGCGGCGTGCGGCTGGTGCGTTCGGTTTGCAGGTCTCTGGAATACAGCGAGGGTGGGCGCATCGTCGAGGCCGTGTATGATTGGACCGGCTGTTCGGCCCCGACGCACGACAGGAGTTCACGGCGCGATTCGGACGGTCCCGTTCCCGCCCTGAACGTTGGCAATCAGCGCAGGAGCATCCCCAGTATCCTCTCGTAGACATCCGTCAGCGCGTCGAGATCGGTGACGGCGATGCACTCGTCGACCTTGTGGATGCTGCGGTTGACCGGACCGAGCTCCAGCACCTGCGCGCCGGTCGGAGCGATGAACCGGCCGTCGGAGGTGCCGCCGCCGGTCGACAGCTGGGTCTCGACGCCGGTGACCTCCCCGATCGCCTCGCGCGCGGCGTCCACGAGCTGCCCGGCGGGCGTGAGAAATGGATTGCCGGACAGCCGCCAGCTCAGCGCGTAGTCCAGCTCGTGGCGCCGAAGCACGTCCTCGACGCGCGCCTGCAGGCTCTCAGCGGTCTGTTCGGTGGAGAAGCGGAAGTTGAATTGGACCTCGACGGAGCCGGGGATGACGTTCTCGGCGCCGGTGCCGCCGTTGATGTTGGAGATCTGGAAGCCCGTCGGCGGGAAATGTTCGTTGCCGCGATCCCATTCGATGCGGGTGAGCTCCGCCAGCGCCGGCGCGACGGCGTGGATCGGATTGCGCGCCAGGTGGGGATAAGCCACGTGACCCTGTGTGCCCTTCACCTTCAGCACCCCGTTCAGCGAGCCGCGGCGACCGTTCTTCACCACGTCCCCCAGCCGGTCCTCCGATGACGGCTCGCCGACGAGGCACCAGTCGATCTTCTCGCCGCGCCGCTCGAGCTTTTCGATGACCTTGACCGTGCCGTCCACCGCCGGGCCCTCCTCGTCGCTGGTGAGCAGGAAGGCGATCGAGCCGCGATGGTCCGGATGGCGGGCCACGAACCGTTCCACGGCCACCACCATCGCGGCGATGCTGCTCTTCATGTCGGCCGCACCGCGCCCGTAGAGCATTCCGTCCCTGACCTCGGGCACGAACGGATCCGAGGTCCAGGCGTCGCGCGGACCGGGCGGCACCACGTCGGTATGGCCCGCGAACGCCAGCAACGGCCGCGCCTGGCCGCGACGCGCCCACAGGTTCTCGACCTCGCCGAACATCATGGCCTCGATGGTGAATCCGAGCTTGCGCAGGCGCGCGGCGACGATCGCCTGGCAGGCCGCGTCGTCCGGCGTCACCGACGGCCGGTTGATCAATGCCTTGGCCAGTTCCAGGGTCTCGCTCATGTCGGCAATGGTATCAGCTGTTCGTGGGATCGACGGCGCGCAGGCGCGCGCGCGCGAGGTTGACGTAGCGGGATTCCAGCTCGCAGCCGATGAACCGGCGGCCCATCGACAGCGCCGCCACGCCCGTGCTGCCGGAGCCCGCGAACGGGTCGAAGACGAGATCGCCCGGATGCGTGCTGGCGCGCAGGCAGCGTTCGATGAGGGCGATCGGCTTCTGGGTGGGATGGCTGCCATGGGTCTTCTCCGCGCGTCCCGGCGCCGCCATCCGCCAGACGTTCTTCATCTGCCGGCCTTCATTCTCCGCCTTCATCGCGGCGTAGTTGAACACGTGCCGGTCCTTGCCGCCGCGGGCGGCCTTGGTGGCCCACAGGATTATCTCCGTGCTGTGGGTGAAACAGCGGCAGCCCAGGTTCGGCGGCGGATTGGGTTTCTCCCACACGATGTCGTTGAGGATGCGGTAACCGAGCTCCATCATCGCCATGCCGACGCTCAGGTAGACGTGCAGCGTGCCGCTCACCCAGATCGTGCCGGCGGGCTTCAGCAATCGATGGCAGGCCAGCAGCCACTGGCGATTGACGGCATGGTCGTGGACCACGCCCCGGCTGCGGTCCCACTCGCCCTTGTTGACCTTCGCCCGCCTGCCAGCTACGCAGGTCGTGCCGTCGTTGGAGAGAAGGTAAGGCGGGTCGGTCCAGATGCAATCGACGCTGGCATCCGGCAGCGCGGCCATCACCTCGAGCCGGTCGCCGTGATAAAGGCAAGAGGCATGGTCGGCGGACTCCCACGCTATCTTGGGTCTTGCCCCCATCTTCGCTGCGCCGCGCGCACTCAGCGGGGCTGGGTCTCCTCGGGGGTGAGTGCCTGGATGCTGAGCGCGTGTATGTCGGTCTGCATCATGTCGCCCAGCGCCTCGTAGACCGCGCGGTGGCGGGCGAGCGGCAGCAGTCCTTCGAACTCGCGCGAGACGATGCGCAGGCGGTAGTGCCCGCGTCCGCTGCGCGCCCCGGCGTGGCCGGCATGCAGGTGGCTCTCGTCGACGACATCCAGCACCGTCGGCCGCAAGGCCGCGTGCAGGCGGGAGCGCATGCGCTCGATGCGATCGCTCGCGCTCATGACGCTAGGGGAGCGTCTTCCTGAAAGGTCTGACGCTGACCCGCCTGTAGACGCCTTCGGCGAGGTAGGGATCGGCGTCCGCCCATGCCTGCGCGGCGGTGTGGGATTCGAACTCGGCGACGATCATGCTGCCGGTGAAACCCGCCGGTCCCGGGTCGGGACTGTCGATGGCGGGGAAGGGGCCGGCCAGCAGCAATCGGCCCTCGTCCCGCAGGGCGTGCAGTCGCTCCAGGTGGCGCGGCCGGACCTGCAGGCGTTTCTCCAGACTGTTTTCGTTGTCTTCGCCGATGATGACGTAAAGCATGGTTCAGCCCTTCGGTTCTTCCTTCATTTCACCGTGCCGGGAGAGGTACACGGTCTGCGCGAGCGCGAACAGCAGCAGCAGGCCGAGCACCCCGAACAGCTTGAATTTCACCCACGCGGCCTCGCTGTAGCGCATGGCGACGTAGAGATTCAGAAATCCGAGTGCGGCGAAGAACACCGCCCAGGCGGCGTTCACCCGCCTCCATATCGGGCGCGGCGCCGCCATGACGTGCCCCATCATGCGCTCGGCGATCGGCTTGGCGCCGATGAACTGGCTGCCGATGAACACGGCGGCGAATAGCCAGTAGACGGCCGTGGGCTTCCACATGATATAGCGCTTGTCCTGCAGCAGCAGCGTGGCCCCGCCGAGGACGGCCAGTAGACCGAGCGTGGCGAGCTGGCCCTTGTCGAAACGCCGGTACATGACGCGATGCACGGTGACCTGCAGCAGTGAGGCCGGGATCGCCACGGCGGTGGCGAAGAAGATGGCCTTGGTACCCTCCGGCGGGAAGAAGTACGCGACGAAGAAGGCGACGATCGGAAACTGGTCGAGGAAGAACTTCATGGCTGGCGGCGGTTGCGGTGTGCGCGGCATCATACCGAAAACCCGCGGTACCCTCTACGCGCAGCGGCTCGGCCCCCGGTTCGCCGGCATTCGCAATACGCCCGGAAAATCAAGCCTTTTGCCCGGCCCGCAATCAGGGCAAACTGGCGTCGATACCCAGGCCCCAGCCTGCCTCGCCGTCGCGCGGGCCCCGCTGATGAGCAGAATCCTACACATACACCCCCGGAACCCGGAGAAACGGCTCATCGATCAGGCCGTGGCCGTGCTGCGGGAAGGCGGGGTCATCGTGTATCCGACCGACTCCTGCTACGCGTTCGGCTGCCGGGTCGGCGAGAAGGAGGCGCAGGAGCGCATACGGCGGATCCGCCGACTCGAGGAAGATCACAACTTCACGCTCGTCTGCCGCGACCTCTCGCAGATCGCGACGTATGCGCGCGTCGACAATCCCGCCTTCCGGCTGATGAAATCGCTGACGCCCGGCCCCTACACCTTCCTGCTAAAGGCCACGCACGAGGTGCCGCGCCGGCTGCAGAATCCCAAGCGCAAGACCATCGGCCTGCGGGTGCCCGACCATCGCATCGTGCAGGCGCTTCTGGAGGCCCTGGGCGAGCCGCTGATGAGCACCACGGCGCAACTGCCCGGCGCCGACATGCCGATGAACGATCCGGAGGACGTCGAGGCGAAGGTCGGAAAGCTGGTGGACCTCATCCTCGACGGCGGCAATACCGGACT
>CAZTPK010000170.1:0-5043 GCA_964614765.1 uncultured Gammaproteobacteria bacterium | reverse complement strand
TCGCGGCCGAGGATCTGCTCGCCACCATCGAATCGAAGGAACCGCTGCTCGGCGAGCCGGCGCCGGAGATGGTGGCAACCATCGAAGCCGAAGCCGGCGAACTGCGCGGCGCCGCCGCGGAAGAGGATCCGCTGGCCGAGGTGAACGTCTATCTCGCCTACGAGCGCTTCGACGAGGCTGAACGGCTGATCAAGGAGGCGATCGCCGCCAATCCTGCGGAAAGCAAGTACAGGCTGCGCCTGCTCGAGGTGTATTACTCGAGCAACGACAAGGGCAAGTACGAGGCCGCCGCGCGTGAGCTGCGCGATGCCGTCGGCGGTCAGGGACCGCTCTGGGACAGCGCCGTGGCGATGTGGCGCGAGATGTCACCGAACCGCGAGCTGTTCGCGGGCGGCGAGGAGCCCGCAGCCGCGGCCGCGGCTGCCGCGCGCGAGCAGCGTCAGTTCGTCGACATCACCGCAGTCGAGGACATGGCGAGCCGCACCGTCACCACCTTGGCTCCAGCGGCGGCGGCGATGGCCGGCGAAGCGGCGGCAGCGAGCACCAGCGCCGAGCTGGGCGAGGCCGGAGAGACCCCCTCGGTGTTCGACGTGGCGAGCGCCGACCAGGATTTCGATCTCCTCGACATCACGGCCTCCGGCGACGTGCGCGAGGCGGATTCCGACATCCTCGACATCTCCGCCGGCGTGGGCACCGGCACGGGCGAGCTGGCCTTCAGCGAACCGGCGTCGATCGAAGGCGCGAGCTCTGCGGTCAATGAACTGCTCAGCCTGACAAAGAGCAACGCGGTCGCCCCCTCCCCGCCCGGGGAGCCGGATTTCCTCGAATCCAGCCTCGACTTCGACACCGGTCTCGCTGCCTCCGGCGGCAGCCCGGAAGGCGCCGGCGCGGCCACGGTCGGACCGGACCACCTGCTCGATTTCGATCTCGGTACCGACACCGGTACAGCGGTCAGGGCGCCGGAGACCAACGTCGTGGACTTCCCGGCCCGTGGCGAACCCGCCGCCGCCGGGCCGACACCGGAGTCGTTGTCGACCATGATCGATGTGGCACCCGAGCCATCCGCGGGCGGGCAACCCGCGCCGGAGGTGGAATTCGATATCGGCGGACTGGACCTCGCTCTGGATGCCGAGTCCACGGCCGGCGCCAAGGGCGAGGAGGCCAGTCTGGACCTGGCGCTGGAATCTCCGGGCGCCGCCGAGGTAACGATGGGCGACATCGACAGCCTGAGCCTGGACGAGGACACCGTGCGCCTGTTCGAGAACGATCTCGCCTCCACCAGCGCCCAGGACACCATGCCCATGTTCGAGCAGGACGCGGACATGGCGGCCACCGACCGCGGCAAGGGTGGCGGTCTTGGCAAACCGGCCGTCAGCGAAGACGAGCTCACGCTCGACAACGACGACCTGACCCTGGACGACATCACCAAATCGCTCGAGGAGACGGTCGGTTCCAAGGCCAGGACCTACAGTGAATTCGAGACGGTGGACCTGACGCTGGACGCCAAGGCGCTCATGGACAACGAGCAGACCGCCGAGCTGTTCGAGCAGGAACTGAAGAATGACGGGGCCGACGACGGTTTCGGTCCGGCCGCCGCCACGCTGGGCACCCAGGGTGGCGACGACGTCGACACAAAGCTGAACCTCGCGAAGGCCTATATCGAACTGGGAGACGCCGCCGGCGCACGCACCATCCTGGATGAGGTCACCGGGGAGGGCAGCGACACCCAGCGCGAAGAGGCCCAGCGCCTGCTGCGTGAGCTCACCACCTGATATTCCCATCCTGATCGCCTCGCGGGGCTGGACAGCGATGTCCAGCCCCGTTTGTTTATCCGCCGCGGCCTGAGCAGACGGCCTGGCGCCCGAAGTCATGCGTGTCGTTCTCGGTATCGAATACTGCGGCAGCGGCTTCAGCGGCTGGCAGCATCTCGGCCCCGGCCGCCGGGTGCGCACCGTTCAGGATTGCCTGCAGCAGGCCCTGGCGGCGGTTGCCGCCGAACCCGTGCGGGTGGTCTGTGCCGGCCGCACCGACGCCGGTGTGCACGCGTGCGGTCAGGTGGTGCATTTCGATACGGGCGCGAGACGCAGCGCACGGGGTTGGGTGCTCGGCGCCAACAGCGCGCTGCCGCCCGATATCAGCGTTGCCTGGGCGCAGGAGACGCGCACGGACTTCCACGCCCGCTACAGCGCCACCGGCCGGCTGTACCGCTACTTCCTCCTCAACTCGACGTCCAGGTCCGGTGCGCTTGCCGGACGCGTCACGTGGCACCACTGGCCGCTCGATCACGCGCGCATGCAGGCCGCGGCCGACACGCTCATCGGCGAGCACGATTTCTCCGCATTTCGCTCCTCGGAATGCCAGTCGAAGTCGGCGCTGCGACACCTGCGGCAGTTGCGGGTGCGTCGTGACGGCGATTTCATCGTCATCGATGCGGAGGCCAACGCCTTCCTGCATCACATGGTGCGAAATCTCGTCGGCGTGCTGCTCGCCATCGGCGCCGGCAGGCAGGAGATCGGCTGGGCGCGCGAGGTCCTGGAAGGCCGCGACCGCCGTCTCGGGGGCGTGACCGCGCCCGCCGAAGGGCTCTACCTGTGCCGGGTCGACTACCCGGCGCATTTCGGGATCCCGGCGCCACGGGCTGCCTTCCTGCCGGTGCCTCCTGCATAATCGCCGACCATCGCTGAACCGCCTCTCCGCGACGGAAGCCCGGCATGCATCGAACGCGCGTCAAGTTCTGTGGGATCACACGCCGCGAGGACGCGCTGGCGGCGGCGCGGCTGGGCGCCGACGCCATCGGGCTGGTCTTCTACGCGCCGAGTCCGCGCGTGGTCACCATCGGGCAGGCGCGCGAAGTCGTGGCCGGCCTGCCGCCCTTTCTCAGCACGGTGGCATTGTTCGTCAATCCCGCCGCCGAGGAGGTATGGGCGGTCGCCGATGCAATCCGCCCGAGCCTGCTTCAATTCCACGGCGAGGAGCCGCCCGCGCAGTGCGCGCAATTCGGGATCCCATACATCAAGGCCGTGCGCGTACGTCCCGGAATCGACCTGCCCGCGGAGATCGAACGCTACGAAAATGCCACGGCGATCCTGTTCGACAGCTATCACGACGACCGTCACGGCGGCACCGGCGCGACGTTCGACTGGTCGCTGCTGCCGGCCGCTGTCGCCAAACCGTTTATCTTGGCAGGCGGGCTGACTCCTGATAATGTCGCAGCCGCTATAGCCCGGGTCCGCCCCTACGCCGTCGATGTCAGCGGCGGCATCGAGATCAGCAAAGGCATCAAGGACCTGACCAAGATGCAGGCATTCCTGCGCGAGGTGCACCGTGGGAGCAATTGAAAAGTCCGTCACACGTACCCAGCCGTTGACGCTGCACGACAGCCGCGAGGACACGGGGCTGCCCGACGCGCGCGGCCACTTCGGGATCTTCGGTGGACGCTTCGTCGCCGAGACCCTGATGCAGCCGCTGCTGGAGCTCACGGACGCCTACAACCGCTACCTGAAAGATCCGGATTTCCTGCGCGAGCTCGACGACGACCTGCGGAACTACGTCGGCCGTCCCTCGCCGCTGTACCACGCCGAGCGCATGAGCAAGCGGATGGGCGGCGCCCAGATCCTGCTGAAGCGTGAAGACCTCAATCACACCGGCGCGCACAAGATAAACAACACCATCGGCCAGGCCCTGCTCGCGCGACGCATGGGCAAGACCCGCATCATCGCCGAGACCGGCGCAGGCCAGCACGGCGTTGCATCCGCTACCGTCGCGGCGCGGCTCGGCCTGGAGTGCGTGGTCTACATGGGTTCGGAGGACATCAAGCGCCAGGCCCTCAACGTCTACCGCATGAAGCTGCTGGGCGCGACCGTCGTCCCCGTGGAGTCGGGCTCCAAGACCCTGAAGGACGCGCTCAACGAAGCCATGCGCGATTGGGTCACCAACGTCGACAACACCTTCTACATCATCGGCACCGTCGCCGGTCCGCACCCCTACCCGGCGATGGTACGCGACTTCCAGGCCATCATCGGCCGCGAGGCGCGCGCGCAATGCCAGGATCGGTACGGACGGCTGCCGGATGCGCTGGTGGCCTGCGTCGGCGGCGGCTCCAACGCCATCGGGCTGTTCTACCCGTTCATCAACGATCCGCAGGTGAAGATGTTCGGCGTGGAGGCCGCCGGCGACGGCATCGCCACGGGGCGTCATGCCGCCTCGCTGTGCGCGGGCAGACCGGGCGTGCTGCACGGCAACCGCACCTACCTCATCGAGGACGCCGACGGACAGATCATCGAGACGCACTCGATCTCCGCCGGGCTGGATTACCCCGGCGTCGGGCCCGAGCACGCATGGCTGAAGGAGACCGGGCGCGCCCAGTACGTCGGCATCACCGACGAGGAGGCGCTGCAGGGTTTTCATGACCTGACGCGGATAGAAGGCATCATGCCGGCTCTCGAATCCAGCCATGCCGTCGCCTATGCCTGCAAGCTGGCGTCGACGATGAAACAGGAGGAGATCGTGATCGTGAATCTCTCCGGACGCGGCGACAAGGACATACATACCGTGGCCTCGCGCCAGGGAATCCGCTTCTGACACGTCGATCCCATCGGCATCCATGAGTCGCATCCAGGCATGTTTCGAAGGCCTGCGCCAGCGAGGCCGCGCGGCGCTGGTCCCCTTCATCACCGCGGGCGATCCGCATCCGGGAGCGACGGTTCCGCTCATGCACACGCTGGTCGCCGCCGGCGCCGATATCCTCGAGCTGGGCGTGCCGTTCTCCGATCCGATGGCCGACGGTCCGGTCATCCAGCGCGCCAGCGAGCGCGCGTTGAAGCATCACGTCAGCCTGCGCGGCGTCCTCGGCATGGTGAGCGAGTTCCGCAGGACTGATCCACTGACCCCTGTTGTGCTCATGGGCTATCTGAACCCCGTGGAGATCATGGGCTACGAGGCGTTCGCCAACGAGGCCTCGAAGGCAGGCGTCGACGGCGTGCTCACGGTCGATCTGCCGCCGGAGGAGGCCGGCGCGTTCACCTCGCTGCTCAAGGACAGGGG
>CAZTPK010000169.1:0-5058 GCA_964614765.1 uncultured Gammaproteobacteria bacterium | reverse complement strand
GTTCAAGATCACGTTTTCGAACCTGGTGAGGAACCGCGAGATCTATCTTCACGATCTGATCGCGGTGACGCCGGAGCTCGACATCATGGGGGGCGTCCGCGGCACGAATATCGATGCCGACAGCGAGTTCCTCGGGGATCACGTCAGGCACGAGAGCGACCACGTCGGATACCAGATCGGAGCCGTCTACCACGTCATGCAGCCGGTAAGCCTGTTCGCAGGCTACGCGACCTCGCTTGATATCGAGAACGTGCTGGGCTCCATTTCGCGCGACGGCACCCCCTTCGAACCGGAGGAGTCCGCGCAGTTCGAGGCCGGCGTGAAATGGGAGCATGCCTCGGGGCTGAGCGGGACGGCATCCTTCTTCCACATCGTGCGTGAGAACGTCGGCACCACCGATCCGGTGGATCCGAACTTCACCGTCCAGGTCGGCGAGCAGCGCACCCAGGGCGCGGAGATCGAGTTCGCCTGGAGGTTCGACGAGAACTGGTACCTGCAGGGCGGCTACGCGTACATCGACGGGGAGATCACCGAGAGCAACGATGGCGACGAGGGCAATCGCATCGAGGATGTCGCCGAGCACCAGGCCAACGTCTGGGGCCGGTACCTGTTCACGCGCGGTGCGCTCGACGGATTGTCGCTGGGCGTCGGCGCGAACTTCGTCGGCGCGCGCGCCGGCGACAATGCCAACAGCTTCGAGCTGCCGTCGTACACGACGGTCGACCTGCGGGCGGCCTACGACTGGCGCAATGTCACCGCGGAGATCGTCGCCTCGAACCTGCTGGACGAGGAGTACTTCACCCAGCTCAACTCTTTCGCCGTGTATCCCGGTGACCCGCGATCGATATTCGGCCGTGTCAGCGTGCGTTTCTAGTCCTCGCGTGAGGCGATGAGCGCTGTCCGCTATGCCGTGATGGTGCTGCTCGTCCATTGTGCGGGCTGCGCGGAAAGGCATGAGGCGGCGCCGTTGCCGATACAGCCGCTCGGGCTGGACGCGCGCCCCGGCAGCGCGCTGCCCAATCTCGTTGCCGACGACCGCGGACGCGTGTACCTGAGCTGGGTGGAGCCGAGCGGCGGGGGAACCCACGCGATGAAGTTCAGCGTGCTTGGTGAAAGCGGATGGGGATCGCCGCGGACCATCGCTTACGGCGCCGACTGGTTCGTGAACTGGGCGGACTTTCCGTCCATGGCGGCATTGCGCGACGGGACGCTGGCGGCGCACTGGTTGCGCAAGAGCGGTCCAGCCACCTACGCCTACGACGTCCAGATCGCCTTCTCGCCGGACCAAGGGACGACCTGGAGCGAGGCCGTAGTCCCGCACACCGATGCCACCGCCACCGAGCACGGATTCGTCTCCCTGGCGCCGTGGGGCGAGGATCGGCTCTTCGCCGTGTGGCTGGACGGGCGCCATTTCGAGGGATTGAAAGGGGAGGCCGAACGGCACGCCGCCATGACGCTGCACTATGGCATCCTGAGAACGAATGGAGCTCTGGAGGAGGAAGGCGAGATCGATGCGCGAACCTGCTCTTGCTGCCAGACGGCAGCGGCGGCCCTGCGCGAGGAGGTGCTCGTGGCCTATCGAGATCGATCCGAGGCGGAGATCCGGGATGTCAGCACGCAACGCTACGCCGGGGGCGGGTGGAGCGGCCCGGCGAGCATCCGCGAGGACGGCTGGCGCATCGACGCCTGCCCGGTCAATGGACCCTCGATCGATGCCTTCAATGAGCAGGTCGGGATCGCCTGGTATACCGGCGCGCGGGACGAGCCGCGTGTGTATCTTCGGTTTTCCGGCAACGGCGGCCGCAATTATGGGTCCGAGATCCGCGTCGACGACGGTCGGCCAATCGGGCGTGTCGATGTCGAGCTGATGCCTGATGGTTCCGGGCTGGTGCTCTGGATGGAACAGGCGAAGGCGGGTTCCGAGATCCGGCTTCGGCGCGTTCTCCCCGACGGTCGCAGCGCAGGGCACTGGACAGTGACTGCAACGAGGGGCGATCGCGCAACCGGTTTCCCGCGCATGGTGCTTATTGCTGATCTGCTCGTACTTGCCTGGACGGACGTGGATTCGAAGGGCAACAAGAGTGTGAAGACGGCCCGTGTGCCGGTCGCATCGCTGCAGGCCGCGCCCTGACGCGGCGCAGTTCTCGGCGCCCTTTGCCGCTGCACTTCCAGTGCCACCTCGGTGCAGGTGCCCTGGGAATGCCGGCCGCGGGCAAAAATATCGACCGGCGCCTTCCCTGGCGCCGGTCGTCTATCGTGTCGCTGTCCGCGGGCGACAGCGGGCAATCCCCTTTCCCGAGCCTTACTCCGGGTAACCGCCCGAGGCCTTCACCATGTAGTCGACCGCGGCCTTGACCTGGTCGTCGGTGAGGCTGGCACCGCCGCCGCGCGGAGGCATGCCGCGCAGTCCGTTGATCGCGTTCGCGTAGAGCTTGTCCTTGCCCTGGGCGACGCGCGGTGCCCAGGCGACCTTGTTACCGAACTTCGGGGCGCCGTTCATGCCGGACTGGTGGCAGGCGAAGCACAGGCCCTGCGCGATCTGGGCGCCGTCGTCGCCGGCGGCGGCCGCGAAGCTGGTCAGGAACAGGGGCGCGGCGATCAATGCGATCGCGGTACGTCGAATCGACATCTTGGTACTCTCCTTATAGTAATGTGACCGGTTGACAGACTGATACCGGGTGGCCTAACGGACGCTGAATATCAATGATCCGAAAGTGCGGCGCGATGTGGCATTTTGTCGCATCGGGCGCTGCCGGCATCGGCATGGCGACATCAGACAGGGCGACCACGGAAAAGTTGATCGGAGAACTTGATCTGGAGCAGGTCGGCACGGCTGCGCTGCGGGTATCTATTCGTCCGTGTGCCGATCCCGCCTTGCACGGGTCCTCCTGGCAGCCGCAATGATCGGAAATGGCAGCGCCTGACCGTGTCCATCCTCATAGCCGCAGTCCTTGGTCTTTTCAGTTCCGTGCACTGCATAGGCATGTGCGGCGGCATAGCCAGCGCATTGACCTTCGGGGTGCCGGAGTCCGATCGCGCCAGTCCCTCGCGCCTGCTTTCGCGCGTCGTCGCCTACAATATCGGCCGGATCATGAGCTACACGCTCGCCGGGGCCCTTGCGGCCACCATGTTCTCGGCGCTGCCGGCCGTCATGCCGCAGGCGGGGCACCAGCTGCTCGCCGTGGTCGCGGGTACGGTGCTGGTCCTGGTCGGCCTGCACCTCGCCGGCTGGTTTCCCGGACTGCGTCGCATCGAGGGGCTGGGTGCCGGCCTGTGGCGGCGATTGCAGCCCTACACCCGTACGCTCTTGCCGGTGCGCTCCGCGCCCCGTGCCCTGGTGCTCGGCACGCTCTGGGGCTGGCTGCCCTGCGGGCTGGTGTACTCGACGCTGGTGTGGGCCGCGGCGAGCGCCGATCCGCTGCGCGGCGCGCTCTACATGCTGCTCTTCGGGCTGGGCACGGTTCCGGCGATCGCCTCGGCGGGCATGCTGGCCGGAGGCGCAGCCGGCCTGACACGCAGGGCGGCCGTGCGCCGCGGCGCGGGACTGCTGCTGGTGGCCGTCGGTGCGATCAGCATAGGTGCCAACCTGCAGCATCTCGTCGTGCAGTACTGCCTTGCGTAGCCCAGGCGGCGGGTGCGGGGTGGCGCGTGCGGCATTTTGCCGCATCCCCATGTTGCTGCCCTTGCCGATAGACTCGCGCGGCCCGTTCGGCGCGACATCGCCGCGGCTCACGCGGTATCGACCTCAGTGGAGGCCTCTCATGCAGACGTGGCTGAAAACGATCCCGGTGGCGACGTTGATCACGCTCGCCGGCTGCGGCGGTCCCTCCGCCCCCTCGAGCATCGAGGTCTCGGAGGCCTGGTCGCCGGAGACGCCGCCCGGCGTCTCCGTGGCCGCCGGCTACATGACCATACGCAACGGCACCGCCGCCGACGACGCCATCATCGCCATGGAGAGCCCCGTGGCGGCCGGGGTGGAAACCCACGCCATGACGATGGAAGACGGCATGATGCGCATGCGCAAGATCGGGAATCTCGAGGTGCCGGCGGGCGAGACCGTCGAGCTGAAGCCGGGGGAGACGCACCTGATGCTGATCGGCCTCCAGGATCCCCTGGTGGCGGGTGCGCGCTATCCGCTGACGCTGACGTTCAAGGTGGCCGGCAAGGTGCAGGCCGAAGTCGAGGTGCGCGGCAGCGGCGCCGCCAAGGACGATCACCCGGATCATCAACACTGACCCGTCGCGGCGACACTGCCTGTCGCCGGCGCCTTCCGGCGCGGGGTCGGGATCGAATCGCCCGTCTCCGCTGCCGCCTCGATCCTAGGCGACGCTGCGCGCCGGTGGATGGTCGCCCCTCGTCAGGCGCTCGATCTGGCGCAGAAGGTGGGCGTCGTTGAAGGGCTTGCCGAGGAAAATCGTCACCCCGAGGTCGCGCGCGTGCATGCGGTGCTTCTCCGCGGTGCGCGAGCTGATCATGATGATCGGCAGCTTCTCCGTTGGCGCGTCGGCGCGCAGGTGCTTGGTGAGCTCGAAGCCGTCCATGCGCGGCATCTCGATGTCCAGCAGGAGCGCGGCCGGCAGCTCCTCGCGTATCCGCTCCAGCGCCTCCACACCATCCTTCGCGGTCGCCACACGGTAGCCGGAGCGTTCCAGCAGGCGGCTGGTGACCTTGCGGACCGTCACCGAGTCGTCGACCACCAGAACCAGCGGCGCGTGCGCCGGCTTGCTGTCGATGATCGGCGCCCGGGCCCTGGTCGTGGCGTGCCGCACCGCAATCTGCAGCGGGTTGATGATGAGCAGCGCGCGGCCGTTCTCGCCGATGGAGGCGCCCGAGACGCCGAGCGCGCCGGCGAGCTGCGGACCCATCTCCTTCAGCGCCAGCTCCTGGTTCAGCAGGATGTCGTCGACGTGCACGGCCACCCGCTCGTTGGCGGCGCGCAGGAAGATGACGATGTTGTTGCGCCGCTGCACGGCGCCGCGCGGCGCCGTTCCCAGCAGATCGCCCATGTAGCGGAAGGCATAGCGCTCCCCGTCCCGGTCCGCGTGCCGGTGCTCGTAC
>CAZTPK010000168.1:0-5060 GCA_964614765.1 uncultured Gammaproteobacteria bacterium | reverse complement strand
CCATCAACAAGCGCCGCGCGATGTTCCGCGCCGTCACCCTCGCCGCGGCCGGCCTGGACCGCACGGGCTGACCGCACGGGTCGCGGTACGGCCCCGTGCGCTCCGCCACCCCCTGGCCGCGGCCGGGGCCCGGCACGGCTCCCCCGAGGCCTGCGCCGCCCCCGTCGGGGTTTCGAAATCCCTGAAATACCGCCAAAATACCCGCCCCGGCCCCCGCCAGGGGCGAGACACCCCGCCTCCCGAAGACAGACGATCGCCGCACCCGCGTCACCCCAGGATACCGGCCCCATGCTGTTGATGATCGACAACTACGATTCCTTCACCTACAACCTCGTGCAGTACTGCGGCGAGCTCGGCGCCGACGTGCGCGTGTACCGAAACGACGAGATCACGGTGGAGGAGATCGGCCGGCTGAAGCCCGATCACATCATCATCTCGCCCGGTCCGTGCACGCCCAACGAGGCCGGCGTGTCGATGGCGGCCATCGAGCGATACAAGGGCGAGATACCCATACTCGGGGTATGCCTCGGACACCAGGCCATCGGCCAGGTCTTCGGCGGCGAGGTGGTGCACGCGCGCGAGGTGATGCACGGCAAGACCTCGCCTATCTTCCACCTCGACAAGGACGTGTTCGCCTCCCTGCCCAACCCGTTCACCGCCACCCGCTACCACTCGCTGGTGATCAGGAAGGAGACCGTGCCGGAGTGCCTCGAGGTCACCGCGTGGACGCGCAATCCCGACGGCTCGATGGACGAGATCATGGGGGTGCGCCACAGGCAGTACTGCATCTCCGGCGTGCAGTTCCACCCCGAGTCGATCCTCACGGAGCACGGCCACGCCCTGCTGCGCAACTTCCTGGAAGACAGGCGCTGAACGCGGCCATGAGCGTCACCCACGCGCTGCAGATCATCGTCGAGAGACGCGACCTGACCGCCCACGAGATGGAGGCGGCGATGCGCACGATCATGGCCGGGGAGGCCACGCCGGCGCAGATCGGCGGTTTCCTCGTCGGCCTGCGCATGAAGGGCGAGACGGTCGACGAGGTCGCCGCCGCCGCGCGCGTGATGCGGGAGCGGGCAACGCCGGTGCACGTGCACGCCGGGCCGCTCATCGACACCTGCGGCACGGGCGGCGACGGCGCCAACACCTTCAACATCTCCACCACCAGCGCCTTCGTGGTGGCCGCCGCCGGCGGCAAGGTGGCGAAGCACGGCAACCGCTCGGTCTCGATCGCCAGCGGCAGCGCCGACGTGCTCGAGGCCGCCGGCGCGCGGCTGGATCTGTCGCCGCAGCAGGTGGCACGCTGCGTAGAGGAGGTGGGCGTGGGCTTCATGTTCGCCCCGGCGCATCACGCCGCGACGCGGCACGCGGTCGGCCCGCGCCGCGAGCTCGGCGTGCGCACCCTGTTCAACGTGCTCGGCCCGCTCACCAACCCGGCCGGGGCGCGGCGCCAGCTCATCGGCCTGTTCAGCGCCCACTGGCTGGAGCCGCTGGCGCAGGTGCTGCAGCGGCTCGGCAGCACGCACGTGCTGCTGGTGCACGCCCACGACGGCCTCGATGAGATAAGCATCGCCTCCCCGACCGAGGTGGCCGAGCTGAAGGACGGCGAGGTCCGGCGTTATCGCCTGACGCCCGAGGAGATCGGCGTCGCCGCCTCGCCCCTGGATGGCATCACCGTCGGGGACCGGCAACAGAGTCTGGCGATCACCCGCGCCGTGCTCGCCAACACGCCCGGGCCGGCGCTGGAAATCGTCTGCGCAAACGCCGGCGCGGCGATCTATGCTTGTGGTCTGACCGAGGACATCGCAGGCGGCGTGCGCCGCGCGCGCTCGGCGCTCGCCGACGGCAGCGCTGCAAGGGTGTTTGCCGACTTCATCGATTTCAGTCAACGTTGTTGAGCGACATGGACAACACACCCGACATACTGAAGAAGATCCTGCGGCACAAGGAGAGGGAGGTGGCCGCGCGCCGCGCCGTCGTCTCGCTCGAGCAGATGGAACGCCGCGCCGAGGACGCCCCGCCGCCGCGCGAGTTCGTCACCGCCATCGAGCACAGGATCGCCGAGGGCAAGCCGGCGGTGATCGCCGAGTGCAAGAAGGCCTCGCCGAGCAAGGGCGTCCTCCGCAAGGAGTACTACCCGGCGGAGATCGCCAAATCCTACGAGGCGGCCGGGGCGGCGTGCCTGTCGGTGCTGACCGACACCGAGTTCTTCCAGGGCACCGACGCGCACATGCAGGCGGCGCGCGCCGCCTGCGCGCTGCCGGTGCTGCGCAAGGACTTCATCGTCGATCCCTACCAGGTATACGAGGCGCGCGCGCTGGGCGCGGACTGCATCCTGCTCATCGTCGCCGGCCTGAAGGATCGTCTCATGCAGGATCTCGCCTGGCTGGCGCGGGACCTCGGCATGGACGTGCTCGTCGAGGTGCACAATCGCGAGGAGCTCGAGCGCGGCCTGATGCTGCGCACGCCGCTCATCGGCATCAACAACCGCGACCTGCACACGTTTCACACCGATCTGCAGACCACGCTCGACCTGCTCTACGACGTGATGCAGGATCGCACCGTGGTCACCGAGAGCGGCATACACACGCCCGAGCAGGTGGCCATGCTGCGCAAGCGCGGCGTGCACGCGTTCCTGGTCGGCGAGGCCTTCATGACCGCGCCCGACCCCGGTGCAAAGCTGAAGGAATTGTTCTCGCTCTGAGCCGTCCAACGAGTGGAAAGAAGACCAACCCAGGAGGCGTACCCATGAATCGAAGCATCTATCCGCTCGCCCTGCTGGCGGCCGGCGCACCGGCGATCGCCGTCGCCGCCGACCTCGTGGCCACTCCCGTCTGGGAGAGCGAGGCCGTGTTCAAGAATCCGGAGTCGGCGCTCTACGACATGGAGCGCAACGTGATCTATGTCTCCAACGTCGACGGCGATCCCATGGGCAAGGACGGGCACGGATTCATCTCGCGCATGACGCCGGACGGACAGGTGACGGACCTGGAATGGGTCACCGGCCTGAACGGGCCGAAGGGCATGGCAATCGTGGGCAACAGGCTGTACGTGGCCGACATCGACACGCTGGTGGAGATCGACATCGGCACCGGCACCGTCTCGCACCGTTACACGGTTCCGGACGCGCAGTTCCTCAATGACGCGGCCGCGGACGGCGCCGGGACCGTTTACGTCTCCGACATGATGACCAACCGCATCCATCGCCTGTACAACGGCGTGTTCGAGAACTGGATCGAGGGCAGTCAGCTCGAGAACCCGAACGGCCTGTACGCCATGGACAACAAACTGCTGCTGGGCACGTGGGGCGCGATGAAGGGCGGATTCGCCACCGAGGTGCCGGGTCGCATCAAGGTCATCGACATCGCCACCAAGGCGGTCGGCGATTTCGGCAGCGACAAGCCGATCGGCAACATGGACGGCATCGCGCTCATGGCCGATGGAACGATACTCGCGACCGACTGGATGGCAGGGGCGCTGATGACGATCGCCCCGGACGGCACGGTGCGCCAGCTCCTGGACCTCAACCAGGGCTCCGCGGACCTGGAGTACATCATGAACGGCAGCATCGCCATCGTGCCGATGATGTCCGACGGCAAGGTGGTCGCCTACCAGATCGCCGAACCGGCGCCTGAACCCGCGCTCGAAGAGATGCCCGCGGCGGGCGACGCGCCAGCCGCCCAGGAATGATGTCCCGGCCCACGAAACAGTGCCCGGAGTCGAGCCATGGCGGAGAAGCCGCACGGTTTCGAGAGAGAGTACACGGAGAAGGGATTCTGGGACTCGTTGCTCCATTATGCGAAGCTCGCCGGACGCGAAGTCGTGGAAAAGGCACTGCAGCTCTACTTCACCGCCGACTCGAAGGACCTGCCCCAGTGGGCGCGGGCGGTGATCTACGGGGCGCTGGGCTATTTCATCGCCCCGCTCGACGCCATACCGGACCTCACGCCGATCGTCGGCTATACCGATGACCTCGGCGTGCTGGTCGCGGCGCTGGCGGCGGTGATGGCATACGTCACGCCCGACGTGATGGAACGGGCGGCGCGCAAGGCGCGCGAGTGGTTCGAGTAGCGGTCACGCGATTATGTCGTCCCCGCGCAAGCGGCAACCCATTTTCGATATACTCGAACCCCTGACGAAAACCTCGCGCCCCTGACCAAACGACGCGCCCGTAGCTCAGTTGGGCGAGGCGGAAACCGGCGAACATCCGGCGAATGTTCGCCCCGCCGAGCGCCCGGTCAGGGACGACCGGGCCGGATCGTCGCTCCAGGGAGGGATGCAACCATCGCGGTAACGAGCAGCACTACACGCGCCCGTAGCTCAGTTGGATAGAGTACTCGGCTTCGAACCGAGTGGTCGGGAGTTCGAATCTCTCCGGGCGCGCCATTTCCCCTCACGAACCGCGTCGCGCGAACAATGTACCCCCGTTAGCCGGCACTGCCCGGCAATGACCGCTCACGCGCACGATCATCTTCGACGTTGGGGGACAACGACTACGGTCGATCCAAGACCGCGGATCGGCGTGACGCGCGAGAGTGCTTGTGACACGATCATCCGTGATCTGGAAAGCGGGGGACCCCATGGATTCACGCACGTTGAGAAGGCGCTTCCGTGCTGGCCTGTTCAATGGGCTGCGCGTGGTGTGGCCGATTCTGTCGGCCTTGCTCGCAATAATCGTCGTGCTCGGTCTGGCAGCAGGTTTGATCGAAGGTTGGTCGGTCGGGGAGTCGATCTACTTCTCGTTCGTATCCGGCCTCACGATTGGTTACGGTGACCTGGCGCCCAAGACGCCGGTCGCGCGTATGCTCGCGATCCTGATCGGGGTCACCGGCGTGCTGTTGACAGCGCTAGTCGCTGCGATCGCAGTGAGGGCCTTGAGTTCGACGTATGGCGGCGGCGAGGGCTGAGTAGGCGCTAGTGTGTTGGATTGCATGATTGAGTCCATGCAGGTTCACGGCGAGCGTGAGCCAAGGGACTGAATCGACAGTCGCCGAGAACAGATCGCTCAGCGTGGATGGCGCCGCCGGAAGGCCGCTCTCAGCGACTTGGCCGTACAGTCG
>CAZTPK010000167.1:3552-5075 GCA_964614765.1 uncultured Gammaproteobacteria bacterium | reverse complement strand
CGTCACTGCCTGGCACGGGATCCGAATGGTACGGGATCTCAACGCGAACTTCCTTACGCCAATGACGGAAACGTTCCCCCGGAATCGTCTCGGCCCGCTCGGTGACGCGCCCAAGGTCAACTGCGCGACCTGTCACCAGGGTGCGCACAAGCCCCTGTACGGAGCGAGCATGCTAAAGGATTACCCTGTTCTCGGGTCGTCGGCCAGGTCGGCGCAGGGGCCGACCGCCCCATAGCCGTCGCCGGAAACGCCTGCTGCCGGCCGGGGCTACAGCCTGGCCGGCAGTCGTCGTGTCCTCAGCGCGGCCAACGCCGCCATAGGTCCAGTGCGTGGGCTATGAACGCAGCCAGCAACGCCGCGGCAATCCAGCCCCAATCCGTCTGCACCAGTGCCCCGCGCAGGGCCAGCAGCAGACACCCGCCGGCGAGCAGGTTGAACAACGTATCGAGTGGCGCGATCCCCTTGCCGCTCTTGCGGTGGTAGAAATGCATCAGCGCGGCCTCCACCGCCATGACCGCGAGGATGAGGTCGACGATCTGGCCGGAGGTGAACAGTTGGTTCATGAGCTGCCTCGGGGCGGGTCTCTGTAGATTTCGGCGCCAAAGTAACATGAAGGGCGACGCCCCGAGCATTCATCGGAGGTGAACTGCCGGAGGCGGGAATCGTTGTGCAGGGCAGTACCCGTTGGCCGGGTCGGGCTGGCAGTTTCCTCCCGGGCCGGTGGTCGCGACGTGGACCGTGCTGGTAAGCTAAATGCCGATGTCGACCCGACTCGAAGGCGGCCCGTTCATGCCTACCCTGCGTATCCGTCCCTCCACATGCCGGCGGGGGCGAGGGTGAGGCCTCGGCTCGCCGAAAGCCTGCGCGTGGCGACGCGGCCGCTGCACGCGGAGGTTGAACGCGCCGGGGTCATGGCGGCGTTGATCCGCGGCCAGTGCGGGCTGGCAACCTACTGCGCACTGCTGCGCAACCTCCACGCGTTGTATGCGGCCCTGGAATCGGCGCTCACCGCGCATGCCGCGGATCCGCGTATCGCCCGCGTGTGCTTCCCCGAGCTCTGGCGAGAGGCGGCCATCACCGCCGACCTGCGCGTGCTGCACGGTGAGCGGTGGGCGCAGGACATCGGACTCGTACCGTCGACGGTCACGTACGTCGAGCGACTGCGCCGGCTCGGTCAGGAGCAGCCTGCTGGGCTGGTGGCGCATGCCTACGTCCGTTATCTCGGCGACCTCAGCGGCGGCCAGACACTGCGGCGGATGCTCGCGCAGGTCCTGCAGCGGGACGACGGCTGCGGCCTGCAATTCTACGAATATCCGCGGATCCGAGACGCGCGTGCTTTCGCGGATCGATTTCGGGCGGCATTGAACGCAGTGGAGCTGGACGAGCAGAGTACCGCAGGCGTCATCGACGAGGCGAGGATCGGTTTCCAGTTGCACGCCGCGATGTTCCGCGAGCTTGCCGACGTGGCGGAATCCCCCGCTGCCGACGAGCCTGAGCCGGTTCAGCTGCGCCCCGTGTGATTG
>CAZTPK010000167.1:0-3542 GCA_964614765.1 uncultured Gammaproteobacteria bacterium | reverse complement strand
GCGCTTCGCCGAAGTAATAGCGAAGGCCGATCAGCCCCGTGTGATTGCGCAATTGCTGATAAAGCGCGGCGGCGCGTCTTGTCGAGGTCTCGAGCTCCTCCAGCAGTGAAACCACCAAGGCGCCGTTTCCGGAATCGGCGATCTCCATCGCCGCGACGTTGGCATTGGCCAGAATGGCACCGATGACGTCGTCGGGCTCCCGGCCAGCCGTCAGGCCGGCATCCGGCACGGCGTCGAGCTGCGAGGGGGGTGACAGGGACTGCTCGAATCTCCGGCGCGCCGCCTCGGCAGTCTTGTATTCGGAGATATCCGTCAGAATGACGACGAATCCGAGCGTCACTCCGTCGGGAGCCGGGATCACGTCGGCCCGAACACCTACAGGCAGCGTGTCGCGCCCGCGTCCCACCAAGGCCAGCTCACCGCGCCAGGCCTCGTGCTTCGTCTTCAGACGATTCAGCAGGCTGCGGACCTGCAGCGGCTCTGCGAACAACGCCGAGATGTCCTCGAGACGATCCAGGTGCACGTGCGGCTTCTGGAACAGGCGTGCGAACGCCTCGTTGGAGAACAATATCCGGCCGTGCGCATCGGCGATCACGACCGGCTCCTTCGAACTCTCGATCTCCTTGCGTAACTGTGTCACCTGACGCTGGGCAATGAGGAGGCGAACGGCGTGGATTTGCAGGATGATATCAACGAGGGCGTCACCGATGGCGCGCGCGATCGCGATTTCGGCCCGCGACCAGGGCGTCGCTGTTCCCCTGACGATCTCCGACCAGGTCGCGAACGATCGGCGCGGCGAGAGTTGCAGCGGATCGTTGTCGAGCATCGGTTTGGCCGGGTTGCCGGCCCATTTCACCGTGCACAATTGTTCCCTGCGAAACCACATCAAATAGTCGGGGCGTGACGGCGACAGCTCGATAGCCAGGACGCCGCTGGCGACTGGGGTCAACGATCGCAGATCGGGATTGGCGCGCTCGATGGAAGAACAGACGAAGGTCGACTTCACGGTCTGCTCCGATACCCACTTCTCGAGTGCCTTCAGCTCGCGCGTCGATGGAACATCGCCGACGGTGAGCGTCTCCCCTCCCCAGAAGAGGGCGGCGCCCGTGGCCGCCAGAGGCTTGAGCAGCGTCCGCGGGCTGCGGAACAGCGCGTAACGCCAGTCGCCCTCGGTCGACGCGGCCTCGATCAGTCTCAGTTCGAGTCGCCGCACCATCACCTCGACCTGTGCGTGCACGTAATTGTCGATGGCCGCGATCCTCGTCGAGATGACCTCGGCGAGCAGTTCGGACATTACCCGCACCGCATAAGGCACGTATTTGCGCGAGTAGTGATGGCAGGCAACGAGTCCCCAGAGAACACCTTCGCGGATCAGAGATACAACCAGGGTCCCGGTCACACCCATGTTCTTCAGGTACTGCAGATGCAGTGGCGACATGCTGCGCAGGTAGCATAGCGACATATCGAGCTCTTCGCCGGTGGTCGGTACGCGACGCGGGACTATCGGTACCGGAACATAATTGACGTCGACGAGCAGACGGACGCGGTTCCGTATGTACAAATCGCGTGCGCGCTGAGGGATGTCGGTGGCCGGATAGCGGTGCCCGAGCAGCGAGTCGAGGCGCGGATCGCGCGCCTCGGCAATGATCTCGCCGTGGCCGTCCGGGTCGAACCTGTAGACCATGACCCGGTCGTAGCCTGTTATGTCGCGGAATTCTTGCGCAACGGCGTCCGTGAGCGCAGCGATGGTGAGACTGCCGCTGAAACGCTGTACTGCGTTCGCGAGCCGCTGATGCAGCGCGGGTTCGTTGCTGGTCGAGAACTCCGAATCCGAGGGTGTCGCCACCTCAAGCTCGACGATGTACTCGCCGCTCGCGTGCCGATGCAGGCTCCCCTCCAGCTTGCGGTGATGACTTTCGATCCGGCTGCAGCAGCGCACGGGGCTAGGCCGTTCATGGTCTCCTTGCGCGACCACGCGTCGAATCTCGGCCTCGACGTCGCCGCCAAGCAGCGCGATCGGATGATTCAGAAGTTGCGCCGGGGCAATACCCAGCACGGCGCCGATGTTGTCGCTGACCTGTAGGACGGTGAGATCGTCGGGCGCGAGGACCAGCAACACGCCGTGGGGCTGTATGGATCCCGCAAGATGGATGAGCTCGCGTTCGCAGTTCGTGAGGTCTGCCTGTCCAAACGCGGGATTGGAGAGGACGGTGGTCATCACGCGCGGGGCCGCAAATCGCCGCCGGTCACTATCGGGGAGTGCCGAGGAGGGGCTCGACGATCAGGGACGCACGGTGTGACCAGCGCAGACACGTGATTGACGTCCGTGACTCTGGTTAGTTCTGATCCGGTCCGTGCGATCCAGCGGGGGCGGCCCGGTTCACGATCCGCATGATGAATCCGATGAACTCCGTGGTGCTGCCGGTCGGCACGTGCGTAGCGGACAACTCGATCTCGGCATTCTCGCCTCGATTCCCGCGCAGCAGGGTCAGGAGGGGCCGCGCAACGCCTTCCTGCTTGGCGATATTCAGAATGAGCGGCAGGTCGCTGCCGGGGCGTCCGATCCAGTCGCCGAGCGGACGGCCGATGACCGATGCCTCCTGCTCCGCATGCACGAGTCGGAGAAACGCCGGATTGGCCGCACAGACCCGCCCCTCGCCGTCGGTGATGACGATTGCATCGGGCGTGCGATGCACGAGCGCCACCAGTCTGGCCGTGGTTTCGGAGTTCGCGGCCTTGTCCTCTTCGGCGCGCACCCGCATCAGCAGCAAGGAGTCCTCGCCGCGAAACGGGGTTGCGGAGACGCGCACGCTTCCGCGGCCGTCAGCGAGTTGCGCGACGATCTCGGCCGATCGGCCCTGCGCAGCGGTCCTGGCGAGCATTTCGCAGACGGCCGGGTGAGAGGCGGGGTCGAAGCCGGTAACGACCGGCTTGTTCGCGAGGGCCTCCGTCGACAGGCCAAAGAGTTGGGTGGCGGCGCGATTGGCGTCGACGATGCACTGCGTCGATGAAGCGACCAGGACGATCGCATCCTTGGCGAGTTGAAACAGGAGCTGGTAACGGGTCTCGGTCTTGCGTTTGCGCCAATACTCGCGTTCCATTGCCTGCTGTGTCTCGACGAGCCGCTGTTGCAGCGCCGAGACGGCACGCAGGTCGCGACCCACGGCCAGAAGCGGGCCATGCTCCCCGAGCCGCACGGCTGTGTAGGTGACCGGCACCGTCGCGCCGGTCGCCGAGGTGTGATTGACCTGCCGCGCGCGCGATGACCCGGTGGCCGCGACCTCCTTCAGCATCTCGTCGATCTTCTGGCGGGTGTCGCCGGTGACGGTCTCCGACCAGCGCCGCCCCACCCAATCCCCCGGCGTGGTCGTCAGCGGATGCTCGCCGGTCTGGGCGACGCTCGTGATGACGCCTTCCTCGTCGATGACCAGCGCGATGTCGCTGGCAACCGAGACCAGCGTCGCGGCTAACTCCGGCGCCAGTTCCGCGAGGGCGCTCAGATCAGTGGTCATCAACGACCCCCCATGCTTAATGCTCTGTCC
>CAZTPK010000166.1:0-5084 GCA_964614765.1 uncultured Gammaproteobacteria bacterium | reverse complement strand
GTCCGCCGGCCATCGCCGGTCTGGTAGACTCGGCGTCGCGCGGCAGCAAACGGACGGCAGGAGGCAACATGGGCGTGGGCACTTTCGTGGTTCTGGCCATACTCGTCATCGTCGCCATCTACGGAATTTCGATCTACAACGGCCTGGTGGCGGTGAAGCACAACGTCGACAAGGCCTGGTCGAACATCGACGTGCTACTCCGGCAGCGGCACGATGAGCTGCCCAAGCTGGTGGAGACCTGCAAGCAGTACATGAAGTACGAACAGGACACCCTCGCGAGGGTCATTGCCGCCCGGCAGTCCGTGGCCGCCGCGCAGGGCGCGGGCGACATCAAGGCCCTCGGACAGGCCGAGACGGCACTGCGCGCCGGGCTGGGCCAGCTCTTCGCCTTGGCGGAGGCCTACCCCGATCTGAAGGCCAATGACACCTTCAAGCACCTGCAGGCGCGCATCTCCGAGCTGGAGAACGGCATCGCCGACCGGCGCGAGTTCTACAACGAGAGCGTCAACATCAACAATGTGCGCATCGAGCAGTTCCCCGACGTCCTGCTCGCGGGCGTGGCGCGCGCCCGGCCCCGCGAACTGCTGCAGTTCGCCGAGGAAGAGAAGAAGGACGTCGACGTCAAGGCGCTTTTCGGCTGAGCCGCTCGCGCGGCCGTAGTCGCTGCAGCTCCGCCGCCTCCGTCCCGCAGGCATGCTAGCGGGTTTCGCACAAAGCGTGGCTCGCGCCGATCCGGAGATCTGGTGGCTCATCGGATTGTGCGCCCTGTTCTCGGGCTTTGGATTCCTGCAGTACAAGCGGGGCCTGCACCGCTATCGGCTGATGGAGAACATGCCGCGCTCGCTGTTGCGATCGGCGGCGCAGGGTTACGTCGAATTGCATGGGACGGCGCGTCCGCTGCCGGGCGAGCCGATCCGGGCGCCTCTGTCCGGCAAGCCCTGTGTCTGGTTCAGCTTCTCGATTGCCGAGCGCCGCCGCGACGGCGACGGCAGGAGCAGGTGGGTGACCGTGGAACGGGGCACGAGCACGGATCATTTCCAGCTCCATGACGACACCGGCGATTGCATCGTCGACCCGGAAGGCGCCGATATCATCGCCGTGCACAGGGACCAGTGGTACGGGGACACCCGCCGGCCGCAGGCAGGGCCGCCGCCAAAACGGCGCTGGTACGGGAGCGGCCGCTACCGCTACACCGAATCGCGCCTGCACGAGGGCGAGGAGCATTACGTGCTCGGGACGTTCCGCACCGAATCCATGCGCAGCGGCACCGATGCCGAGGTCAGCGAGCTGCTGCGAGAGTGGAAACTCGACCAGGATGCGCTGGTCCATCGATTCGACGCCGATGGCGACGGCAACATCGATGCGGGGGAGTGGGAAGCGGCCCGCGCTGCCGCCGTTGACGAGGTGCGGGGACGCCTGGTCTCCGAGGCAGCGAAGCCGCCGTTGAACGTGGTTCATCGACCGCCGGAGCCCGACCGGCCCTATATCATATCGGCGCTGAGTCAGGCGCGGCTGGTCAGGCGCTACCGCGCTCAGGTGTGGACAGGAATAGCGCTGTTCCTCGTCTTCGGCGCGGCTTTCGTATGGATGGCCAGCGTGCGTCTGTCGAGCTGAAAGCGCGGCCCGCGGCTGAAACGGAACCACGAGGGATCTGCACGACGCCGCGGCGCGGGCCCTGAGCGCATCGCGGATGGCAAACCGGCGCGGGGATCGGTCTGTGCACCGGGCGCGTGGTAGGATTCCCCCGCGAAACTCTTATCGCATAACCGACTCAGGAAACATCCATGACCTCCAGGCTTCTCTTTCTCCTGCCGCTGCTTGGCTGCACGATGACGGTACTCGCCAACGAGGAATCCACGAGGAGTTATGACGTCACCGATGCGGATCGGGCCCTGATGATGGAGAGCGCAAACGCCTACAACGGCTGTCTGCACGAGAGAGCCGACGCGCTGATGTCGAGGATGGACGACGTCCGCCTGATCGCAGACGCGGCGATGCAGGAATGCGAGACCGTGATGACGGAGCTCGATGCCGAGCTGGAAGCGAAGGGTCTGGCGGAGGATTTCCGCATGGGCTTCATCCGTCACACGAAGAACACCTCGGTGCGACGATTGCTGCCGGAGCTGATGGCGCGCCGAGCGGCGGAATCGGCCGCGGCCGAACCCGCGCAGCCTTAGGAAACGTCCTCAGGAAAGGGCGTGAGGAGCCAGTTCGCGCAGCGCCCGCCGGTAGACGGCGCGCTTGAAGGCCACCACCTCCCGCAGCGGTCGCCAGTAGTAGACCCATCGCCAGGCGTCGAACTCGGGTTTGTCGCCGGCGTCGAGCCGCACCCGGCTTTCATCCCCGGTCAGCCTGAGCACGAACCAGCGCTGCTTCTGGCCGATGCAGATCGGCTTGCTGTGGCGGCGAACCAGATGCGCGGGAAGGCGATAGAAAAGCCAGTCGCGAGTGCAGCCCATGACCTGTACGTCCTCGGAAGTCAGGCCGACTTCCTCCTCGAGCTCCCGGTACAGCGCCTGCTCCGGCGTCTCGTTCGCGCGGATGCCGCCCTGCGGGAACTGCCACGCCTCCATACCCGCGCGGCGCCCCCAGAACACGCGCCCCCGGGGGTTGGTCAGGATGATGCCGACGTTGTGCCGGAAGCCGTCGGCGTCGATCACATCGGAGGCATCTTTGACGAAGACCTTGGACGTCATGGCGCGGAAATTTTTCCACATTTCCGGTCCATTCAGCAACGGACCCCGCCACCCACGGCCATGACGGGTGCCGCATGACCCTGGCCCTGTTCGACCTCGACCACACCCTCATCGACGGCGACAGCGAGGTCCTCTGGGGCGAGTTCCTGGGCGAGCGAGGCTGGATCGAGCCGCAGGAGTACCGGCGCGAGGCGCTCAGGTTCTTCGATCTGTACAAATCCGGGCGCCTGAACATGAACGAGTTCCTGGATTTTCAGCTGCATTTTCTCTCCTTGCACCCGATGGAGACGCTGCTGGCGCTGCGGGCGGAATTCGTCCGCGACAAGATCGAGCCGATACTGCTGCCCAAGGCACTGGCGGTCGTCGCCGATCACCGCCGCCGTGGTCACACGACGATCATCGTCACGGCATCCAGCCGTTTCATCACCGAACCGCTGGCCGCGCTGTATGGGGTCGATCATCTGATCGCGACGGAGCCGGAGATACTCGGGGGCCGCTATACCGGCAGGGCCACCGGAATCCCCTCCTATGCCGCCGGCAAGGTCACCCGCCTCGAGCAATGGATGGAGCAGCATGGCGGCACGCTGGCGGGCAGCTGGTTCTACAGCGACTCGCACAACGATCTGCCGCTGCTGCGACGCGTCGAAAATCCGGTGGCGGTGCATCCCGACCCGGTGTTGGCGGCGGAGGCCGCCGAGCGGGGCTGGCAGGTGATCTCCTTCACCGACTGAAAGGGATCGAAGGCGGACGCGCCGTCGGCGGCAGTACCCTAGCCGAGGATCTTCAGTACGGCGTCACGCTCTTCCTCGAGCTCCTTCTGGGTCGCGATCATCTTGGCACGGCTGTAGTCGTCGATGGACAGGCCCTGGACGATGCTCCACTCGCCGTTCTTGCACGTCACGGGGAAGGAATACACCAGCCCCTCGGGTATGCCGTAGCTGCCGTCACTCGGCACTGCCATGCTGGTCCAGTCGTCCGCCGGCGTGCCGAGCGCCCAGTCGCGCATGTGCTCGAGGGCGGCATTGGCGGCGGACGCCGCGCTCGAGGCGCCGCGGGCCGCGATGATCTCCGCGCCGCGCTTGGCGACCTTGGGTATGTAGGAGGTGTCGTACCACTCGTGGTCGACCTTCGCCTTGACGGCCGCGCCGTTGACCAGCGCGTAATGGACGTCCGGATACTGGGTGGTGGAGTGATTGCCCCAGATGATCATCTTCTTGATCGCCGTGACGGGCACGCCCAGCTTGTGCGCGATCTGGGCCACCGCGCGATTGTGATCGAGGCGCGTCATGGCGCTGAAATTGCGCGGATTGAGGTCCGGCGCGGATTTCATCGCCGTCCACGCGTTGGTGTTGGCCGGATTGCCGACCACGATGACCTTGACGTTGCGGCTGGCGTGATCGTTCAGCGCCTTGCCCTGCAGCTTGAAGATCCCGCCATTGGCCGCGAGCAGGTCGCTGCGCTCCATACCCGGCCCGCGCGGCTTGGCGCCGACCAGCAGCGCATAGTCGGCATTCCTGAAGGCGACGTTCGGATCGTCGCTCGCCTCGATGGACTGAACCAGCGGGAAGGCGCAATCGTCGATCTCCATGACGACTCCCTCCAGAGCCTTCATGGCCGGCGTGACCTCCAGCAATTGCAGCACGAGCGGCTGATCCCTGCCAAGCATCTCGCCAGCGGCGATCCGGAACAACAGCGAATAGCCGATCTGACCGGCAGCACCGGTAACGGCAACTCGAACGGGGGCTTTCATCGACGCTCCTCCATCAGGGTGAACTTGTCTTTCCCGGCGAACAGGCACCGTGGCGCCACGGGCGATTCTGCGCGGATGCCGGCTTTCCGGGCAAACAGAAAAAAGAAGGGAGCGCCTGGCGCTCCCCTCGGAATTGCATCACTGCCGCGGCATCGACGGATTATCCCCGCTGCTCGATCGGCACGTAGTCGCGCTGCTTGGGACCCACGTACAGCTGGCGCGGCCTGCCGATCCGGAAATCCGGATCCTGCATCATCTCCAGCCATTGCGCGATCCAGCCCACGGCGCGCCCCAGCGCGAACATGACGGTGAACATGGACTCCGGGATTCCAAGCGCCTTGAGGATGATCCCGGAGTAGAAATCCACGTTCGGATACAACTTCCGCTCGATGAAATACTCGTCCTTCAGCGCGATCTCCTCCAGCTTCATCGCGGTTTCGAACACTCTCGCGTCGACGTTGGCCGGCATGTGCTCGAGCAGGTCGTGGCAGACCTTGCGGATGACGCGCGAGCGCGGATCGAAATTCTTGTAGACGCGGTGGCCGAACCCCATCAGCCGGAAGGTGTCGTTCTTGTCCTTGGCGCGGGCGATGAACTTGGGGATGTTCTCGGGCGTCTTGATCTCGTTGAGCATGTGC
>CAZTPK010000165.1:0-5135 GCA_964614765.1 uncultured Gammaproteobacteria bacterium | reverse complement strand
GCCGTGACCCGACGCACGGAGCGCGCGACGGGGCTGCGCGCCGCGTGCTGGGGCCCGCTGCCGCCAGAGCCGGAGGCGCCAGCGGCCCGCGCCCCTTGAAATAGTGTGACCGCCCGTGCTGGATACGGCGCGGTGCTTGTGCTACTAATCCGGCCGGTCTGCCGCGCTCGCCGCGGCGGGATGCGCGCGAGGTTGAGCGATCGAACAGCGAGAATGCGGGGATCGGATGAACGCACAGGACTCCAACGTGACTCTCGGGGTACGCCAGTTTATCGGCCCGCTGCTCGCCGTATGCATCATCGCGGTGCTCGAGCTGACGCATTTCGATCAGATCTGCCCGCCGCCGATCCCGCTGGTGCTCGCGGTGTTGATCGGCAGCTATCACAGCGGCTCGATCGCCGGCCTGTGCAGCGCCCTGCTCGCGATCGGCTATCTGTATTTCTACTACACCGGCGCGGACGCCGGCTGGGTGTTGAGCGATCACAACCTTGCGCCGTTCGCGTTCGCCAGCATCGCCGCGCTCGCCGCGGCCGTGTTCACGGGCCCGCAGCAGCGCAACGCCGAGCAGGTGAAGCGGCTCGGTACCGAGGTCGCGGTGTTGCAGGGTCAATTGCAGGAGCGTCGTCTGGCCGAGGGCGCGCTGCGCCACAGCGAGGAGCGCTACCAAAGGCTGGCGCAGCTGCTGCCGGTGCCGATGGTGGCGGTGGAGCGCGGTCGCATAAGCTTCGTGAATCGCGCCGCCATGCAGATCTTCGGCGCCACCGCGCGCGAGCAGTTGCTCGGCCGCTCCCCGTTCGATCTGCTGCAGGGCGAGTATCAAGTCGTGCTGCACGAGTCGATCGGGCAACTGCTCTCGGGCAACGCCGACCAGCCGATAACCGTCGAGCGGAACATCGCGCGCCTCAACGGCGAATTCCTGTTCGTGGAGATCCACGCCGCACCGATCGGACAGTCCGATGGCAACGCCCTGATCCTCACCTTCCGGGACGTCGGCAACCAGTATCGCGAACTGGAGAACCTTCGCCACACCATCGCCTCGCTGCGCGATGCGATCGACAAGCAGCCCGATGCCGTGTTCATGCTCTCGGTCGACGGCCGCATCCTCGAGGTGAATCGCTCCGGTGTGCTGACGCTGGAGGCCGACTCGGCGGTTTCCCTGCAGGGCCGCCCGATGCTCGAGTTCGTGCTGCCGGATCACCGGCAGAATCTCGGCGACCTGTTCAAGCGCGTGCAGCAGGGCGTCTCCGGCACGATCGAGATCGAGGCCGCCGGTCTGGAGGAGACCCGCTATTGGCTGGAATGCTCGGTGACTCCGCTGCGCGACGCCAACCAGCGTGTCGTCTCCATAATGATCGGCGCGCGCGATATCACCCGCCGCAAGCGGGCGGAACGGGCGCTGCGCACCAGCGAGCAGCGCTTCCGGGCGCTGGTGGAGATGTCATCGGACATGACCCTCATCATGGACGGGCAGGGCGCCATCCTCTTCGCCAGTCCCTCGGTGGTGAGCATTCTCGGCTACGAACCCGCCTACCTGCTCGGCAAGAGCACCTTCGACATCGTGCATCACGACGATCGCATCACCGCGCACTCGGCCCTGCGCGACACCATCGCGAACCCCGGCGCGGTGCGGCGCGCGGAGCTGCGCGTGCGGCATCGCGACGGCTCCTGGCGGATGCTCGACGTGGTGGGCCGCGCGCACCTCGATTCCGCGGCGATCCACGGCGTGGTCGTGAACTGCCGCGACATCACCGATCGCAAGGCCGCCGAGGACGCCCTGCGCGACAGCCGCGAACGCCTCAACGGCATCCTCAATTCGCTGGACGACGTGGTGTGGTCGTCGACCGTCAAGGATTGCCAGCCGCTGTACGTCAGCCCGTCCGCGGAGGCGGTGTACGGCCGCCCGGTCGGGGACTTCTTCGCGCGGCCCAGCCTGTGGTTCGACGTCGTCCATCCCGATGACAAGCAGCGCGTGCAGAGCACGGTGGCGCAGATCCTGAAGACGGGTCACTACGATTACGAGTACCGCATCATCCGGCCGGACGGCGGCATACGCTGGCTGCGGGACCGGGCGCGCCTGGTGACCGACAGCTTCCGCAACCCGCTGCGGCTCGACGGCATCGCCAGCGACATCACCGATCTGAAGAAGGCCGGCAGTGCGCTCATCGAGTCCCGCGAACGGCTGCGCACCTTCGCACGAAAGCTCGATGCCGCGGTGGAGGAAGAGCGAACCCACATCGCGCGCGAGCTGCACGACGAGCTGGGCCAGGCGCTCACCGGCATGAAGATGGATCTGGCATGGATGCGCCGGCGGCTCGACGACAAGACCGGGCTGCGCGACGTCAGCATCCTGCACAAGAAGATAGCCGCCACCGGCGATCTCATTGACTCCACCATCGCGGTCGTGCGCCGCATCGCCACCCGCCTGCGGCCCACCCTGCTCGACAACCTGGGCCTCATCGCGGCCATGGAGGAGTATGCCGGCCAGTTCGGCGAGCGCGCCGGGGTGAAGTGCGAGCTGATGCTGCCATCGGAACTGGTGCTCGACAAGGCCTACGCCTCGGGCGTCTTCCGCATCTTCCAGGAGGCGATGACCAACATCGCGCGGCACAGCGGCGCCGACAAGGCCATGGTGAGCCTGCGCCACGACAAGCGAAACCTCGTGCTGGAAGTGGCGGACAACGGCCGCGGCATAGAAGAGAACAGCGGTCCCATCACCCAAACGCTCGGCGTGCTCGGCATGCGCGAGCGCGCGCAGCTCATGGGCGGCGTGCTCAACGTACACGCCCGCAAGCAGGGCGGAACGCTGGTGCGACTCATCGTTCCAATGGCGGCAGCGCAGCCCGCCAAGGAGGACGAGCAGGCATGCGCATAATCATCGCCGACGATCACCCGATCGTTCGTCGCGGCGTTCACGACATACTTACCGAGAGCTTCCCCAAGCTCGACGTGGTCGAGGTCGATACGGCCGGCGCCCTGTTCACCCGATTGAAGGACGACTTCGATCTGGTGCTGCTGGATCTCTCGCTGCCGGATCGCAATGGTCTGGACTGCCTGGGGCAGATCAAGAAGCAGCACCCCTCCCTGCCGGTGCTGGTCCTCAGCATGCATGCGGAGGAGCACTTCGCGGTGCGGGCGTTGAAGTCCGGCGCCTCCGGCTATCTCACCAAGGACAAGGCCGCCGAGGAGCTCGTGCGCGCGGTGCGACGCATCATGGGCGGCGGCCGCTACGTCAGCAGCGAGCTTGCCGAGCACCTCGCCGCCGAACTCACCGGCGAGGCGCCCAAGGCGCCGCATGAAATGCTCTCGGACCGCGAGTTCCGCGTCCTGCGGCTCATCGGCGCCGGCAAGTCCGTGAGCGAGATCGCCCAGGAACTGTATCTCAGCGTAAAGACGGTGAGCACCTACCGCACGCGTCTGCTCAGCAAGATGCAGATGAAGACCAACGCCGATCTGACACGCTACTGCATCCAGAATCACCTGGTCGAGTAGTCGCCCCGCGGATGCCGCGGGGCATGAAAGCGCCTGACAGCGCGTAGGACTGCGACCTACAAAGCTGTCGGCGGCTTCCTACGGCATGTTCAGCCATGCGCCGATACCCCGCCGATGTTGCGCTGCCTAATCTTCTCTCCATCAGGTCCGAGCCGATTCGTCCACCGATAGCGTCGGGACGAACCAGGGTTCGGAAGCCGGAGAGCACCGCCAGCGCGCGAGGCTCCCTGCGGGAACACACCGGGGCCGGCGGCAGCCGGCCGAGGATGGAAAGGCAAACGGCAGAGGTCCAACGAGAAGCGGTAGGGGGAAAGACGCATGACACAAGGCCTGAAGGTTTCGACGCGCGGACGCACCATTTTCATCAATCCGAAGGGGCAGTTCGACCTGTCGGCGGGATTCTCGTTCTGGGAGTCCCTGCGTCCCGACGACTGGCGTTGCGACTGGTACGTCTTCGACATGGTCGAGGTCAACGAGATCGGCGAGTCGGGCATGAACTGGCTGCGCATCTTCGTTAACTGGGCGCAGCAGACGGACGTCGGAATCTGCATCATCAACCTGCATCCGCGCCTGCTGCAGCGCTGCGAGGAGGCGGGTATCGAGCTGGTCGACGGCGAACCGGTGCTCCGCAAGCGGCCGGCCAAGGGCCGCAGCGGCTCGGTGGCGCACGAGGCGACGCGACAGGCATACGCGGTCAATTGAACGGTCTGCGCGCAGTGCGGAGCTAGCCCGAGGGAGGGTGTGCCATGTCCACAGGATACATGCGATGGGGAACCTGGGCGGCGGTGTCCACGGTCGACGCTGCGGACGCCTCACCGGGATCCACGGCCGCGTCACCCGAGTTCAACGATGAGATCGAGGAGTCCGAGCGTGCCGGCGGCGGCGCTAATCCGGATGCCGTCCCCGAGGAGCTCGTCGCACCGGGCGTGAACGCAGCCGCGCCCGAGCGCTGAGCCCCGCCGATCCCCGGGATCGGGAGGGCCACTGGCAGGCGCCGTATGGATGTTTTCATCGCCGATGACTCCCGGCTGGTGCGCGAGCGACTGGCCAGCATGCTGGCGGACGTCGATGGTGTGCGGGTGGTCGGGGAGGCCGGCGACATCAGCGGCGCCGTCGCCGGCATACTCAGCCTGCAGCCGCAGACACTGATCCTCGACGTCGAGCTGCCTGGCGGCACCGGCATCGACGTGCTGAGAGCGATCTCCGGCGCGCAGCCCATGCCGCGGGTGATCATGCTGACCAACAATCCCCACCCGGCCTATCGCGAGAAGTGCCGTCGCGCCGGGGCGGAGTTCTTCTTCGACAAGACCCTGGAGTTCGAGAAGGTGGCGCAGGTGCTGCGAGTATTGCGCGCCACCGCGCCCGCCAGCGCCGAAACGGTGACGGCCGACCTGCCGCAGAGCGTTTCTGCGCGCCTGGATACAGACTGGGCCCGGCACCCGACCGCAGCCTCCGGTCCCAATCTCGCGCTCGCGTCGGTGACCGACACGGCGGTCATGCTGGCCCGCCAGATCGCCGGTTGCCCGCACGCGAACCTGCGACTGGAGCCTGCTGGCGTCGCGACGACGGAGCCCGCCGCGCCCCGCGCGGAGGAGTCGCTGCTGTACGCGTCGCGGTGCGGGGGGGCGCTCGCGGGACACGGGCTG
>CAZTPK010000164.1:0-5137 GCA_964614765.1 uncultured Gammaproteobacteria bacterium | reverse complement strand
CCAGTGCGCGTAGGTGCGATCGCGCAGCTCGACCAGCGTGTGCGTCTGCCGATAGGCGGTGGTAAGTGCCGCGCCGAGGGCGATCGCGACGACTGCGAGGGCGACCAGGACCTCCAGCAGGGTGAACCCCCGCGCGTGCTGACGCCGTCCTCCACGCCTCACCTTTCGGACTCCCCGGGGCGATCGGCAAGCTGCACGACCCTGCCCGTAGCGGCCAGCGCGAGCGTGGCCTGGCGCTCGCCCGTGACGTCCCTCAGCGTGAGTTGCAGGGGCTCGGCCTCGCCGCTGGGCAACAGTCGGATCATCGGACAGCTCCCCTCGGCCTCGCCGTCGCGGCGCGCGGACGACGATTGCGGCAGCTCCGAGTCGATCTGCAGCAGCAGGTTCTCGGGCAGATCGTGCGGGTTCAGTCCGCGATCCGTCTCGATAGGCTTCCAACTGCCCTGCTCGCGGCGGCAGAAGCGGTACTCGCGCGCCGAGATCGCCAGGCCGTATGGCCGCCCCTGTACGATCGCCTCCTCGGCGGCGAGGGTGATTGCCTGCTGCAGCCGCCGAAGCTCGCGTTCGTGCTGGACCTCGCGGCCGCGATTGCCCAATCGCAGCGCCACCATGCCCGCCAGCACCGCGATGATGGTCAGTACGACCATAACCTCGATGAGGGTAAACCCCGGGGCCCGCGGCCGGGTGCGCACGGTCTTGCCGGGCGATCGCGGCGTCATCGGTGGCGTGCTCGCCCTCATCGCGGTCGCGAACCGCCGTCCCTCAGCCTCGCGGACGGCTGTCGGCCCGGTCACTTGCCGGCATCGAGTCCCCAGTTGCCGATGTCGGCGTTGATGCCCTCGCCACCCGAGGCGCGATCGGCGCCCAGCGAGTAGAGGTCATACTCTCCATGGGTGCCTGGACGCAGGTACTGGTAGTCCGCTCCCCAAGGATCCTTGGGCAACCGATCCAGATAGCCTCCCTCCTTCCACTTCGCGCCGGGGGCGAGATCGTTGGGCTTGCTCACCAGCGCCTCCAGACCCTGATCCGTGGTCGGGTACTCGAAATTGTCGAGCTTGAACAGGCTCAGGGCCGCCTCCAGCGCGCGGATGTCCTGCTGCGCCTTGATGACTCGCGCCTCGTCGGGGCGGCTCATGATGCGCGGCACGACGATCGCCGCCAGGATGCCGAGGATGACGACGACGACCATGACTTCGATGAGGGTGAAGCCGGCCGCGTGGCGGTACCGGCGGGGGGTCTCGATGCGCTTTGCCATAGGCAGGTGATCGTCTCACAGCCCCCCCGCGCCGCCAACCCCGAAAATGGCGGGACGCGACGTCGAATCGGTGACGGCTATCGCTTGCCTGCGCCGGTGGCGCTCGCTCCGCTCGGGGTCTCCTGGGCGAGCGGCTGCGCCTTGAGCTGCTGGCGCCACTGCTCCAGGCTCTTCGCGTCTACCGAGACGGGGTAGGTCTCGGCAATCTTCGTCAGCACGGCGGCGCGTATCTGCGCGATCGCCTCGCGCACCAGCGGCTGCCGGATCTGCATCTGGACGTCCTCGAAGGCGAGTGTCTGCGCTGGAACCGTCGCGCCGCGCTTGACGATGTGGATGCCGCTTTCGGTCCTGATGGGGTGGCTGATGTCGCCCTCTTTCATGCCCTTGATGGCGGCGCGCACCTCCACCAGCAGCTCATCCATGCGCAGCAGGCCGAGATAGCCACCGTTCAGGCGGCTCTGCTGATGCTGGGACTCGGCCCCGGCAACGCTTTCGAAACCCCTGCGGCCCTTGCGCAGATCGACGACCAGGGCATTGGCCTTGCGGGTCATCGCCTCGACCTCGGCGGCCTTGGCATGCTTGTCCAAAGGCAGGTAGATCTGCCACAGGTGCACGCGCTCGGGCGTCTGGAAGGTCCCCTTGTTACTCTTGTAGTACTCCGCGACCTGCGCGTCGCTCGGGAAATCCGGGGGCAGGTTGGATCGGATGACCTGGTTGAGGTAGACGTCCGCGAGCACCCGGTCGGCGCCGCGCTGCATGAGGCGCTTGACATCCGGGCTGTCCGCCATTCCGTTGGCGCGCGCCGCCGCCAGGACCGCGCGATTCTGCGCCTCCTGCTCCGCGAGCTGCCTGAAGGCCTTTTCGTCGCCGAGGACGGCCTCGCGCTGCTCGATAGGCAATAGTCCCAGCAGGATCGTGACGTCTTCCTGCTCGAGCGCCTGAGGGGCCGGCACCTCGGCCGCCCGCTGCTTGCCATCCGCCGCCTCGGCCGCCCAGGCGTTGGACGGCAGCGTCACCACGAGGCAGATGACGGCGGCGAGTAGCCGCGGCCCGTGTAGTTCGTTGAGGTCTTTTGCGAGTGACACGAGGATTCTCCATGCGGCGGGGGCAACGTTGTTGATCGACCAATGCAGAGGTGATAGCCAAGCCCAACCCGGTGTCGGCACGGCCGACGTCCGGGACTTCCGCGGGCCGGCCACGCGATCCAGGGCACGACGGCAGGCACGCTAGCGCCGTAATGTTTCGGAGATGTGACACGCATCCGGTGCCGGCGGAAAGACGGGCAGCCGCGGGCAACCGGTTGAATCTGCGCGCGTCTGGCGAGCGCGTGCGGGCCGCGCTCACGGCGCGTGCGAGACTGTGCTCCCGTAGTGAAACACCGCCCGCTGTTCAGGGGCCGGAGAGCCCGTGCGCGGCGCCTTCCACCTGCGGCGCGCGGTGACGGCGGGAGAACCACTGCCGGATCTTGACGTAGAACACCGGCGTGAGCAGCAGGCCGAACACGGTCACCCCGATCATGCCCGAGAACACGGTGACGCCCATGACGCGGCGAACCTCGGCACCGGCGCCCTCCGAGATGACCAAAGGCACCACGCCGGCGATGAACGCCACCGAGGTCATGACGATGGGACGCAGACGCAGGCGGCAGGCCTCGATCGCGGCCTCGATAATGCCCATGCCCTGCATCTCCAGCTCGCGCGCGAACTCGACGATGAGGATGGCATTCTTGCAGGCCGCCCCATCAGCACGACCAGTCCGATCTGGACGAAGACGTTGTTGTCGCCGCCCGCATAAGCGACGCCGAACAGCGCCGAAAGCATCGACATCGGCACGATCAGGATGACGGCCAAGGGCAACGCCCAGCTCTCGTACAGCGCCGCCAGCACCAGGAACACCAGCAGCACGCAGAGCGGAAGCACCACGAGGTTGGCCTTGCCCTCGTTGGCCTGCTGATAGCTGAGATCGGTCCACTCGAAGCCCATGCCGGCCGGCAGGATCTGCGGCGCCATGGCCTCGATGGTCTGCATCGCCTGCGCGGAGGACATGACCCGGGGATCGGCCTCGCCGATGAGGTCCGCGGCGGGGTAGCCGTTGTAGCGGATGACCGGGTCGGGCCCGTAGGTGCGCCCGACCTGCACGACGCTGCCGATGGGCACCATCTCGCCGGCAGCATTGCGCGTGCGCAGCTCTGTCACGTCCTCCGGCTCGTCGCGAAACGGTGCGTCGGCCTGCGCGAAGACCTGAAAGGTCCGGCCGAAGCGATTGAAGTCGTTGACGTACACCGAACCCAAATAGACCTGGAGCGTCTCGAACACGTCGGTGAGCGCCAGACCCTGGGTTTTGGCCTTGGTACGATCGATCTCCGCCTGCAGTTGCGGTACGTTGGCCTGGTACGAACTGATGGGGAAACCCATGCCGGGCACCTGCGACAGCGCGCCGGAGAACGACGACACGGCGTTCTGCAGCTCGCCGTAGCCCATGCCATTGCGATCCTCGATGTAAAGCGAGAACCCCGAGCCGGTACCGATGCCGAGGATGGCCGGCGGCGCGATGGCGAACGCGAATCCCTCCTGGATCGCGCTGAACTTCATGGCCAGCTCGCCGACTATCTCCCCGGCTGTCCGCTCGCGTTTGTCGAAATCCTCGAGGTTGAAGAAGATCGTGCCCGTGTTCGGCGTGTTGGTGAACTGCAGCGCGTTCAGCCCGGGAAACTGCACGGCGCCGACGATGCCCTCGGTGCCGAAGGCGAGATCGGTCATCTTGCGCACCACCGCCTCGGTGCGATCGAGCGAGGAGCCCTCGGGCAGCTTCACGCCGCCGATCAGGTACAGCTTGTCCTGGCTGGGGATGAAGCCGCCGGGCACGGTCTGGAACAGCTTGAACGCGGCGATCACCAGTCCAACGTACAAAAGCAGCATCAACGGCGCGAACTTCAGGGCCGGCCGGCCCGCGCGCGCGTAGAGGTGCGCCGCGCCGTTGAACAGGAAGTTGAACGGCTTGAATACCCAGCCGAACAGCACGTTGATAATGCGCGTGGGCCAATCCGGCTTGGCGTCGTGCGCCTTCAGCAGCGTCGCCGCCAGCGCCGGCGACAGGGTCAGCGAGTTGATGGCGGAGATGACCGTCGAGATCGCGATGGTCACGGCGAACTGGCGGTAGAACTGGCCAGTCACGCCGGAGAGGAAGGCGATCGGTACGAACACGGCGCACAGCACCAGGGCGATGGCGATGATCGGCCCGCTGACCTCGCGCATGGCCTGATGCGCGGCCGCCAGCGGCGAGAGGCCGTTCTGGATATTGCGCTCGACGTTCTCGACGACGACGATCGCGTCGTCGACCACGATGCCGATGGCCAGCACCATGCCGAAAAGCGTGAGCGTGTTGATGGAGAAGCCGAGCGCCAGCAGCACGGCGAACGTGCCGATGATCGACACCGGCACCGCGAGCAGGGGGATGATGGAGGCGCGCCAGGTCTGCAGGAAAAGTATGACGACCAGGACGACCAGCATCACCGCCTCGATCAGGGTCGTCACCACGGCCTTGATGGAGTTGCGTACGAACACCGTCGGGTCATAGACGACCTTCCACTCCACGCCCTGCGGGAAGAAGCGCGCGAGCTCGGTCATCTTCGCGCGCACCTCATCGGAGAGCTGAATGGCGTTGGAACCCGGGGCCTGGAAGATCACCACCGCCACCGCCTGCTGGTTGTTCAGCAGCGAGCGCAGGGAGTAGTCCGAGGCGCCCAGCTCGATGCGCGCCACGTCGCGCAGCCGCGTCACTTCGCCGCCGGCGCCGGTCTTGATGACGATGTCGCGAAACTCCTCCTCGGTGACCAGCCGTCCCTGGGCGTTTATCGATAGCGTGAAATCCGAGGGCTGGGGC
>CAZTPK010000163.1:2256-5140 GCA_964614765.1 uncultured Gammaproteobacteria bacterium | reverse complement strand
GCTGGAGGGCATGGCCGCGCACCTGCTCGACGCCGGCCTTGGCACGGTCAGCGAGATCTTCGACGGCGAGGCGTCGTACGCACCCCGCGGCGCGCCGGCGCAGGCGTGGTCGGTGGCCTGCGTGCTGGAGGCGTGGTGGCGGCTGGAGCGCGCGCGCCAGCAACGCACGCGCCGCGCAGAAGTTGCGGTGGCGGCGAGCGCCTGAGGCGCGGCCGCGGTTTGGGACCTATCGAACGGGCATGCGGAGGACGGCAACGTGGAGACGACGGGCGAGGTGAGCGCATTGGCGGAACGGCAGCGGCTCGAGGCGCAACGGCTGGGAGTCGAGAACTGGCGGCTGTGGGGGCCGTACCTGGCCGAGCGCGCGTGGGGCACGGTGCGCGAGGACTACAGCCCGCATGGCAATGCCTGGGAGTACTTCGATCACGACCAGGCGCGATCGCGGGCGTACCGGTGGAACGAGGACGGGATGGCCGGGCTCTGCGACGAGAACCAGCGTCTTTGCCTGTCGCTCTCCTTCTGGAACGGCCGCGATCCAATCCTCAAGGAGCGCGCCTTCGGACTGACCGGCAACCAGGGCAATCACGGCGAGGACGTCAAGGAATACTATTTCTATCTCGACGCCACGCCGTCGCACAGCTACCTGCGATATCTCTACAAGTACCCGCAGTCGGAGTACCCGTATGCGCGGCTGGTGAGCGAGAACCAAAGACGTTCGCGGCAAGAGCCGCCGTTCGGCCTGCTCGATGCGGGCGCGTTCCACGAGGATCGCTACTGGGACATCGAGGTGGAGTACGCGAAGGCCACGCCGGATTGCGTGCACGCGCGCATCACCGTGCACAATCGCGGCGCGGACGGCGCCACGCTGCACCTGCTGCCGACGCTGTGGTTCCGCAACACCTGGAGCTGGGGCGAACCCGACGGGGTGCGGCCGTTGCTCGAGGCGATCCACGCGCCTCGGGGCGCGCAGTGGGCGGTACTGGCCGTGCACGAGACCCTTGGCAGCTACTATCTGTACGGGCGCCAGGCCGCAGAGCCACTGTACACCGACAACGAGAGCAACGGCGAGCGGCTGTGGTCGGTGCCGAACGTGACGCCGTACGTGAAGGACGCCTTCCACCGGCGCGTCGTCGACAACGAAGTCGGGGCGGTGAACCCCGCAGGCCGCGGCACCAAGTTTGCTGCCTGGCACCGGCTGGGCGTGGAGGGCGGCGGTTGCCGCACCGTGGAGCTGATCCTGAGCGCCCGGGCGCTGCCCTCGCCGTTCGCGCGCAACTGCAACGTCGTCAGCGTCCGGCGCGCGGAGGCCGACGCGTTCTACGCGGATCTGCTGCCCGAGGCCCCCGAAGAGGATGCCCGCATCGTGCGCCAGGCCCTTGCAGGGATGATCTGGTCCAAGCAGTTCTTCCATTTCGACGTGCACCGCTGGCTGCAGGGCGATCGCATCGCGCCGCCGCCCGAGCGGCAGCGTGGCCGCAACCACGCCTGGCGGCATCTGCGGGCGCACGACGTCGTCTCGATGCCGGATAAGTGGGAATACCCCTGGTTCGCCGTCTGGGATCTGGCCTATCACTGCGCGGCGCTCGCGTTGGTGGACATCGATTTCGCCAAGGAGCAGATCGAGCTGGTGCTGCGCGAGACCTACCTGCACCCGAACGGACAGATCCCCGCCTACGAGTGGGCCTTCGGCGACGCCAATCCGCCGGTGCACGCCATGGGCGCGCTGAAGGTGTTCCGTGCCGAGCGCGTCCAGCGCGGCGAGGGCGATCGGAATTTCCTGCAGCGCGTCTTCCACAAGCTGCTGATGAATTACGCCTGGTGGATCAACCGCAAGGACCGGGACGGCCACAACGTCTTCGAGGGCGGCTTTCTCGGCCTGGACAACATCTCGGTGTTCGACCGCTCGCAGCCGCTGCCGCCGGGATACTCCCTGAAGCAGGCCGACGCGACCGGCTGGATGGCGATGTTCGCGCTCAACGTCGCGGTCATGGCGCTGGAGCTGGCCACCGAGGACCCCGACTACGAGGACGTCGCGATCCAGACCTTCGAGCAGTTCCTGTCGATCGCCAACGCCATCGCCGGCCACAGCGGCGGGGCGCTTGCGCTGTGGGACGAGGAGAAGGGCTTCTTCCAGGACCTGCTGGTCACGCCGGACGGGCAATGCCATCACATCGACGTGTATTCCTGGGTCGGTCTCATCCCGCTGTTCGCGGTGGAGGTCGTCGACGAGCGCCTGCTCGCGAACGTGCCGCGCTTCCGCCGCGTGCTCGAGTCGCACGCCGGGGGGCGCTTCCGCGGGCATTGCGTGTCGGCCTGTCCGCACACGGTCAATGCGCGCCGCGAGCACCTTTTCGCGCTGGTGACGGCCCCGCAATTGCGGCGGATCCTCGTCCGGCTGCTGAGCGAGGAGGAGTTCCTCTCGCCCTACGGCGTGCGCAGCGTCAGCCGCCTGCACGCCAGCCATCGCGATCTCGGCGTGCTGCCCGGCATCGGCCAGGCGCTCATCGAGTACGTCCCCGGTGAGTCCACGAGCGGACTGTTCGGCGGCAATTCCAACTGGCGCGGTCCGGTGTGGATGCCTACCAACTACACGCTGGTGCAGGCCCTGGAGAAGTTCCACCGCTACTACGGCGAGGACTTCCGGGTGCCGGTGCCGGCGCTGGGCGGCAGACAACTGAACCTGCAGGAGATCGCGAGCCTCATCTGCGATCGCCTGGTGAACCTCTACCGCCGCGACGCGGCCGGCCGAGAAGGTGCGGCACGAAGTGTCGGTGATGGTCGACTACAAGTACAAGGCCGGCTCGGACGCGTCCGTCGAGATCGGCAACGCCAAGTTCGCCATGTACACGCAGAGCGACGGCGCCTGGATCTAGAACCAGGCCGA
>CAZTPK010000163.1:0-2246 GCA_964614765.1 uncultured Gammaproteobacteria bacterium | reverse complement strand
TCTCCGCCCAGGCCGGCCGCATCGCGGCCTATGCGGCTGACAGCCCGTTCCAGGACCGTGAGCACTGGAAGGACCTGCTGCTGATGTTCGAGTATTTTCACGGCGACACCGGCGAGGGAGTGGGCGCCGCGCACCAGACCGGCTGGACCGGGCTCATCGCAAACCTCGTGCTGCGCCAGCATCGTCGCGATATCCCGTGGTTCTGGCGCGCGCACGACCCGCACCTGCAGAGCGCGGCCTGATCATGCACGGCCCCCTGCGAGCGGCGACGGGACGGGCGCCGGGCGCTGTAACCGTGCTGATCTACTGCGCCGGGCTGCTGCAGGGCCTGATGCTGGTGTCGGTGCCGGCGCTCAGCGCCGCGCTCAAGCACTCGCTGGCGCTCACCGATGGCCGCTACGGCTCCCTGTTCCTGGCGCAGGTGCTGTGCACGACGCTGGCTGCGCTCGCCGGCGGCGAGCTCGCCAAGCGGACGCCGTTGAAGCGGCTGCTGCTCGTCGCGCTGCTGGGCAACGCAGCGGCGCAGCTCGCGCTGGCCGCCAGCGCAGCGGCGCCGGCGCAGTGGGCCTACGCAGTCCTGCTCACGGCGACCTCGTTGCTGGGACTGGGCTTCGGCCTGTCGAGCGCGCCGCTCAACGCCTATCCGGTGCTGCTGTTTCCGCGGCGGCGCGACGCGGCAGTGGTCGCGCTGCACACGGCGCTCGGCGTCGGACTGGCGATCGGGCCGCTCATCGCAGCGCCCTTCCTAATGCGCGCGGCGTGGTGGCAGTTCCCGCTGCTGCTGAGCGCGGCGACGGCGGCGCTCACGGCGGCGATCGCGCTGGCGCACCTGGAGGAGCCGCGGACGCAGGCGTTCAGCCCGGTGGCCGCCGCCTTGCCGGTCCGCGCCCGCTACCGGATTGCGGCGCCGTTCGTCCTGATCGCGGTGCTGTACGCCTTCGCCGAGGGCACGTTCAGCAACTGGGCGGTCATCTACCTGCAGGAGGATCGCGCCCTGCCGGCGCCGGTGGCGACCGCGGCGCTGTCGGTGTTCTGGGCGGCGCTGGCCGCTGGCCGGTTGCTGATCGCCGCGGTGGTGCTGCGCCTGTCGCCGCACCGCGTCTGGCTGGCGCTGCCGCTCATGATGGTCGCCGTGCTCCTCGCCCTGCCGCAGGTGCGCGGCAGCGCCGGCGCGCTCGCTGCCTACGCGATGGCCGGACTCGCGTGTTCGGCCTTCTTCCCGCTCACCATCAGTCACGCGGTGCAGCGCCTGCCCTCGGACACCGCGTGGGTATCCTCGGTGCTGGTGGCCGCGCTGATGACGGGGGTGGGCCTGGGCACCTATCTTATCGCGCCGCTGCGCGAGGTGCTGAGCCTCGCAGTGCTGTTCCGCTACTCGGCCGTCTACCCGCTACTGGCGGCGGTGCTGGTGATCGGGGTGATCGCCACCGGCAGACGGCGGGACAGAGGCGCGGCGGCGCGCCGCGCGAGCGCGACGGCCTGATCGAAGTGCGGGAGACGTCCCGCCGCGCGCGTCGGCGGACCCCGCCGGAGGATCAACCGCGCTGGCGCATGTGATTGAGCAGTTCCGCGCTCGGACGGCCGTCGACCAGCAGGCCGTTTTTCTGTTGGTAGGAACGTATCGCGCTGGCGGTCTTGGGACCGGCGATGCCGTCGACGGGACCGCTGTAGTAGCCTAGGCTCTTCAGCGTGCTCTGGATCTCGCGCACGGTGGAGGGGGCCGAATAGGCATGCTGCGGCGGCGCCGCTGCCGGCGCCGGGGCAGCCGCCTGGCCCTGTTTCCACGCGGGGCGGCCGAGATTGATCTGGTCCTCGCGGGTCAGCGCGCCGGTCAGTCCGCCGGCGGTCGCGCCGATCACGGCGCCCTGCAGGACGGTCATGCCGGTCACGGCGCCCAGGACCGCGCCCGCGCTGGCCCCTATGCCCGCACCGCTCACGCCGCGTTCCGCCGGCGTGGACCCGCAGCCGCTCAGGGCCGCGGCAGCGGCGGCGATCGTCACGATCTTCTTGTACATGCCTTTCTCCTCGAAGGGATTGGGATGGCCGTTCAAACCGGGGCGCAGTCTACGCCATGGGGCGCCGCGGGCTGTGCGAATTCCGCCGCACATTCAGGGGCCGCCCGGCTGGCGCGGCGCGGGCTGTCGGCGGCGGCCCGGCGGCGGTTACTATTGCCGCATGCAGATCCTGGACATGCTGGCCGAGCAGCGCATCCTCGAGGCGATCGAGCGCGGCGAATTCGACGACCT
>CAZTPK010000162.1:4373-5152 GCA_964614765.1 uncultured Gammaproteobacteria bacterium | reverse complement strand
GGCGACCGATGCTGCCCTGATCGACCGCCGCCTGGTAGGCCTCCTTGAGCTGGCCGAGGATCTGCGGTTCCCCCAGCACCATGGAGTCCAGGCCCGCGCCAACCCGCAGGAGGTGGCGCACGGTTTCGGCTTGATCGTGGCAATAGAGGTAGGGCCGCAGGTCGGTGTCGCCGAGGCCGGGCTGCGCCACGAGCCAGTCGATGACCCGCCCCCGGGCGCCGTCCTCGGTGTGGCAATAGATCTCGGTGCGGTTGCACGTGGACAGTATGGCCGCCTCGATCACCCCCGCGCAGCCGCGCAGCGCCTCGAGTGCACGGGGCAACTGCTCCGGGCTGAATGCGACTCGCTCGCGCACGGCGACGGGTGCATGCTTGTGGTTGACGCCAATGACGGTCAGCGGCATGAGCGCGTACTGCGATTGCGGGGAGCGGTATTCACGACCGGGCGTTGCATGTGCACGAACATTCGCATTCTCCGCGATGCGCCGCGGCCAGCACAAGCGAACGTTTCGGCCGGCATTCCGGCCGAAACGCCGAGCGCGGGGCGGGGCCGCGGTTCCGGCGAACAGGCCGCGCCGCCGCGGCCGGGGCCGCGGCGCCCTATGCTGACCACGCCCGTACAAGTACGTTATAGTGAACTATATCCGCGTTCACACCGTCTCTTGAGCAAACGAACCCGCTCCCGCCTTCAGGGCGGCCCCCGGTAAATGGCCGAAATATCCGCTCATCCACACCGTCGGCAGAGCACGCGCGCCGCCGCCATGACGGTGCTGCTGGCGA
>CAZTPK010000162.1:0-4363 GCA_964614765.1 uncultured Gammaproteobacteria bacterium | reverse complement strand
CCCCCCCGCCCCCGCCGGTCCCGCCCCATCCGCGGCCGAGAAGGCGCCCATCCCCCCCTTCGGCGAGGATCTGCGCGTCTCGCGGGACGGCATGAGCGCCGACGCACTGTACACCCTGCTGGTCGCCGAGCTCGCCGGCCAGCGCGGCCAGATCGACATCGCGTTGGACAATTACATGAGGCTGATGCGCGCGATCCCTGATCCGCAGATCGCGGAGCGTGCGGCGCGGGTGGCGGCCTACGCGCAGCGCGGACCGGAGACCATGGAGGCCGCCGAGCGCTGGGTGCAATTGCAGCCGAAGAATCTCGAGGCGCGCCAGCTGCTGGCCGGCGAGCTGCTCCGTGCCGGCCGGCGCGACGAGGCCCTGGTCCAACTCGACTACATCCTCAATTCGGCGGCCGGCGAGCCCGCCGAGCGCATGTGGGCCGTGGCCAATCTCCTCAGCCGCGAGCAGGACAAGAAGGCAGCGGTCGAGGTGATGGAAAAGCTCATCGATCAGCACGGGCGCACCCCCGAGTCGCTGTTCGCATACGCATTGCTCGCCATCCGTGCCGAGCAGATGGACAAGGCACGCGAGGCGATGGACCAGGTGGCGGAGCTGAAACCGACGAACGAGGGCGTGGCGATAGCCTATATCGGCGTGCTGCAGAAGCAGGGCGAGACCAAGGCGGCCATCGAGTGGCTGGAGGCGGTGCTCGAGAAACATCCTGAGCAGCAGAACATGCGACTCATCTACGCACGCCTGCTGGCCGACGACAAGCAATACGACAGCGCCTACAGGGAGTTCAAGGCGCTGGAGAAGCAGCAGCCCGCGAACGCGGACGTCAAGTACGCCCTCGGCCTGCTGGAACTGCAGCGGCAGAACAGCCGCAAGGCGCGGCCCTATTTCGAGCAGTTGGTGAAGATGGGCGAGCACGCCGACGAAGGCCGTTTTTATCTCGGCCAGATCGCCGAGTCGGAAAAGGACGACGCGCAGGCGCGCAAGTGGTTCGAGGAGGTGAAGGACGGCGAGCTCCGGCTGGAATCGCGCCTGCGCGTCGCGCTGATGCTGGCGCGGCAGGGCAAGCCCGGGGAGGCGCAGAAGTATCTGCAGGGCATCGCGCCGGAGTCCGAGGCCGAGCGAATCCGCCTGATCCGCGCGGAAGGCGAGATCCTGGCCGATGCGGGGCAACTGCAGGCGGCCATGGATGTCTACGACCGGGCGTTGAAGGACTCCTACGACTCGGAGCTGCTCTACACGCGCGCCATGCTGGCCGAGAAAATGAACCGGCTGGACATAGTCGAGCGCGACCTGCGGCAGCTGCTCGAACGCGACCCGGACAATTCTCAGGCACTGAATGCGCTCGGCTATACGCTCGCGGACCGCACCACCCGGTACGACGAGGCCTATGCCCTCATCAAGCGTGCGCTCGAGCTGGCCCCCAATGACTTCTACATACTCGACAGCATGGGCTGGGTGCTGTTTAAGCAGGGTAAACTCGACGAGGCACTGAGCTATCTCGGTCAGGCGCGTGCGCAGCGCGACGACCCGGAGGTCGTGGCGCACATGATCGAGGTGCTGATGGCCAAGGGCGAGCGGAACCAGGCGAGGCGGCTGCTGGCGGAGGCGCTGAAGAGCCACCCGGAGGACGAGCGCCTGAAAAAGGTCAAAGAGAAATTCGGCCTGTGAGCGCGTCGCCAGCGCAGGCCGCCGGCCCCACCATTGCACGCGTCGCGCTGCTGGCGCTCACAGTCGTGATCGGGGCCTGCGCCACCGCGCCGCGCGCGCCCCCGCCGATGGAACGTGGTACGGCGCTGGGGCGATGGCTGGATCGGCAGCAGCGGCTCGCGGCGCTGGTGCATTGGGCGCTTCAAGGGCGGGTGGGGATCGAGACCGGGAAGGACAGCGGCCATGCGAGCATGAGCTGGGAGCAGAACGGGGAGAACTACGCGATACGCATCTCCGCCCCGATGTCGCAGGGCACTTTCGAATTGAAGGGAGGCGCCGCGGGAGTGACCCTGCGGGGTCCGGACAACCGGGAGGTAGCCGCCGCGGATCCGCAGGCGCTGATGCAGGAGCAGCTGGGCTGGAGCCTGCCGGTGGCGGGCCTGAAATACTGGATCCGCGGAATTCCCGTGCCCAACCGGCCCGTCGCGGCGGTGCGTCTGGACGATGCCGGGCGCCTGAGCGACCTGGAGCAGGACGGCTGGCGGGTCAGCGTCCAGAGGTACAAGACGGTGGGCGGAGAGGAGTTGCCGGACAAGATCTTCATGGAGAACGCCCCCCTGAAGATGCGCGTGGTCATCGGCGAATGGCAGTTACCCTAGCGAAGACGCTGCGCTGGCCCGCCCCGGCCAAGATCAACCTCTTCCTGCACGTGACCGGCCGTCGTTCCGACGGCTATCACACCCTGCAAACGGTATTCCAGTTCCTCGACCTGTGCGACTGGCTGGATTTCGAGCGGTGTGAGGACGGACGGATCCTGCGGACCACGGCGGTGGAGGGCATCCCGCCCGAGCAGGATCTGATCGTGCGGGCAGCGCGCGCCCTGCAGGCGCACGCCGGGGTGAAGGCCGGGGCGCGCCTGAGCATCGACAAGCGCCTGCCCGTCGGCGGCGGCATAGGTGGTGGCAGTTCCGATGCCGCGACGACCCTGGTGGCCCTGAATTTCCTCTGGGGCCTGGACCTGTCTCTGGAGGAGCTGGCGAAGATCGGCCTGCAGCTCGGGGCCGACGTGCCCATTTTCGTGGCCGGCGAGGCCGCCTTCGCCGAGGGGGTTGGTGAGATCCTGACCCCGGTGGCGCCGGCCGAGCCGTGGTATGTGTTGCTGAAGCCGGACTGCGCCGTACCCACGGCGGCCGTGTTCGCGGACCCGGATTTGACACGTGATACCCCGCCTATCACAATTCGCGACTTTCTCCAGGGGGCGGGGCGGAACGACTGCGAACCGGTGGTCCGGCGCCGCTTCCCGGCGGTGAACGCAGCCCTGGACTGGCTGTCGGCGCGCTGGCCTTCGCGGCTGACCGGAACCGGGGCCTGCGTGTACGCGATCTGCACCGACGAGGCCCAGGCCAGAAAAATCGTCGCGGAGGTGCCGCCGCCTTGGCAGGCATACGCGGTGCGCGGGCTCAATCGATCGCCGCTCCTGGATCGCCTGGCGCGGGCGCGCGCGGCCGCCGAGGCGACGGCGATGTTCGCGCGGGACGAGCCGATCGACTAGCAGGGGGTGCCGACCGCGGCCGACAAGATTTCTTGGGGCGTCGCCAAGTGGTAAGGCACCGGATTTTGATTCCGGCATTCCCAGGTTCGAATCCTGGCGCCCCAGCCAACAGTCAGTACGGACCGTGCCGCCACGGCGCGGGCCCCAACGTCACCAAACACTGGAGTGCAGCTGCGTGGCGCTCGACGAGTTTACGCTGTTCACCGGTAACGCCAATCGTCGCCTGGCAGAGGCAGTGGCCGGGCATCTGTACCTGCCGCTCGGCAAGGCGGTCGTAGACCGTTTCAGCGACGGCGAGATACAGGTAGAGATCATCGAGAACGTGCGCGGTCGGGACGTGTACATCATGCAGCCGACATGTGCCCCGACGAACGATAACCTGATGGAACTGCTGGTGATGACGGATGCCATCCGTCGCGCCTCGGCGGCGCGGGTCACCGCGGTGATACCCTATATGGGATACGCGCGCCAGGACCGGCGGCCGCGCTCGGCGCGCGTGCCGATCTCCGCTCGCCTGGTCGCGAACATGATCCAGGCTGCCGGCGTGAGCCGCGTGCTCACAGTGGACGTGCACGCCGACCAGGTGCAGGGATTCTTCGACATACCGGTCGACAACATCTACGCCTCGCCGGTACTGCTCGGCGACGTGTGGAAGAAGGTGAGCCGCTCGGATCTGATGGTGGTATCGCCCGACGTCGGCGGCGTGGTTCGCGCGCGCGCGCTGGCAAAGCGGCTGGACGATGCCGACCTGGCGATTATCGACAAGCGACGCCCGCGCGCGAACGTCGCCGAGATCATGAACATCATCGGCGACGTGAAGGATCGCAGCTGCGTCATCGTCGACGACATCGTGGACACGGCCGGCACGCTGTGCCAGGCGGCTGCGGCGCTGAAGCGAAGCGGCGCCAGGCGGGTGTCGGCCTATTGCACGCACGCGGTGCTCTCTGGCAACGCGATCGCGAACATCGAGGGCTCCGAGCTCGACGAACTGGTGGTGACCGACACGATTCCGCTGAAGCCGGATGCCGAGGGGTGTTCGCGCATCCGGCAGGTGAGCGTGGCAGGGCTGGTTGCCGAGAGCCTGCGTCGCATCGCCAGCGGCGAGTCGTTGAGCACCCTGTTCATGGATTAGTGGTACGCGTTCCGGTCGCATGCGACCGGAC
>CAZTPK010000161.1:0-5178 GCA_964614765.1 uncultured Gammaproteobacteria bacterium | reverse complement strand
CGCCGGCCTCGATCATCGCCTTCATCAGCTCGAAGGCGTTGAGCACGCCGCCGAACCCGGCCTCGGCGTCAGCGACGATCGGCGCAAAGTAGTCGATGTAGCCCTTGTCGCCGGGCATGATGCCCTTGGCGCACTGGATCTCGTCGGCGCGCTTGAAGCTGTTGTTGATGCGCTCGACCACCGCCGGAACCGAGTTCACGGGGTACAGCGACTGGTCGGGATACATCGTCATGTAGGTGTTGTTGTCGGCCGCGACCTGCCAGCCGGAGAGGTAGATGGCCTTGATGCCGGCCTTCACCTGCTGCATGGCCTGGCCGCCGGTCAGCGCGCCCAGGCAATTGATGTAGGGCTCGGCATGGATCAGGCGGAAGAGCTTCTCGGCGCCGCGCTTGGCGAGCGTGTACTCGATCGGCATCGAGCCTCGCAGGCGCACCACGTCGGCGGCGGAGTAGCCGCGCTTGACGTTCTTCCAGCGCGGGCTGTTCGCCCATTCCTGCTCCAGCTGCTTGACTGCTTCCTGAAACTTCGGGTTGTTCGACATAACCAGTTTTCTCCTGCCAGTGTGCTTCAGGCCAAAAGCCCGTAAGCCTCCAAGGTCAAAAAGTTCGGCAGCCGCTTCCCAGTCACCATCTTGTCCAAGAGCTCCGCGGCCTCTTTGTATTTGCGGGACTGGTAGAGCACGTCGCCCAACTGCCGACGAATGATTTGCAGATCCTCTGCGAGCAGCTCCCTGAACATCTCGACAGTGACGCGGCGCCCGTCCTCGAGCACGCCCTTGGGATGCCGTATCCACTGCCAGATCTGCGCGCGGGAGATCTCCGCGGTCGCAGCGTCCTCCATCAGGTTGGCGATGGGGACGGCGCCCCGGCCGCTCAACCACGATTCGGTGTACCGCAATGCCGCGCTCACGTTGTTGATGAGGCCGCGTATGGTGATCGTCCCTTCGGGCACCTTCAACAGATCCGCGGCCGTCACGTGAACGTCCTCACGCAGGTTGTGCACCTGGTTCGGCCCGGGCATGTACCTGTCGAATACCTCGCGCGCCAGCGGCACCAGCAGCGGGTGCGCGACCCACGTGCCGTCGTGGCCGGCTTTCACCTCCCGCTCCTTGTCGGCGCGCACCTTGGCGAGCGCCGCTTCGTTGGCGACGTGATCGTCCTTGATCGGTATCTGCGCCGCCATGCCTCCCATGGCATGCGCGCCGCGGCGGTGACAGGTCTGAATGAGCAGCTCCGAATAGGATTTCAGGAAGTGCTGATCCATGGTCAGCTGCGCGCGATCCGGCAGCACGTACTCCGGGTGGTTGCGCAGGCACTTGATGAAGCTGAAGACGTAGTCCCAGCGGCCGCAGTTCAGGCCGACGGCGTGATCGCGCAGCTCGTAGAGGATCTCGTGCATCTCGAAGACGGCGGTCAGCGTCTCGACCAGCGCGGTGGCCTTGATCGTGCCGCGCAGGATGCCCAGGGTGTCCTGTGCGAAATTGAACACCTCGTTCCACAGCCGCGCCTCGAGATGGCTCTCCATCTTCGGCAGGTAGAAATACGGCCCGGCGCCCTTGTCGATGAGGGCTCTCGCGTTGTGGAAGAAGAACAGACCGAAGTCGAACAGCCCGGCGGGGATGGCCTCGCCGTTCAGCAGACAATGACCCTCGTGGAGGTGCCAGCCGCGCGGCCGCACGATGAGCGTCGCGGTCTTCGGATTCAGCCGGTAGGTCTTGCCCTCCGGGCCGCGGAAATCGATGGTCCCCCGAACGGCGTCGTACAGATTGACCTGGCCGTCCATCATCTGCTCCCAGGTGGGGCTGGAGGAGTCCTCGAAGTCGGCCATGAAGGTGTTGGCGCCGCAGTTCAGCGCGTTGATCACCATCTTGCGGTCCACCGGCCCGGTGATCTCCACGCGCCGGTCCTGCAGCAGCGGCGGCACGCCGGCCACCTTCCATTCGCCCTCGCGCACGTGCCGGGTCTCAGGCAGGAAGTCCGGCAGGCCGCCGGCATCGAAGTACTCCTGGCGGCGGATGCGGATGTTCAGCAACTCCTTGCAGCGGGGAGCGAACCGAATGGCCAGCTCTTCCACGAAGCCGAGGGCATCGGGAGTGAGTAGCTCGGCATAGCGCCGGGTCACCGGGCCGTTAATCACCAGACCGGATTGAAACGCGGAACTGAGGACTGCACTCATCTCCGTCACCGCTCCTCCGCAGCTGTCGGCCCCGTTCGAATCGGGGCGGAATATCAATCAGATGATACCGAATTTAGGTTGCGGCGCACCATTTGACAAGGCAATTTTTTCAATATTTAGTATTGACCCAGCCAATACTGAGCTCCCGCGCATGGCCAACCGGGATCAGCGCTTCTACTACAAGCAGGACCGGCTCAAGCAGCTTCGGGCCTTCTGTTACAGCGCCGAGACCGGGCGCATCTCGAAGGCCGCAGAGCGAATGTTCCTCAGCCAGCCCTCCGTCTCCCTGCTCGTGCAGGCACTGGAGAAGGACCTCGGCGCCACGCTGTTCGAGCGCAACGGTCCCCGCATCCAGCTCACCCCGCAGGGACGGCTGCTCTACGAGCTGGCGGCCCCGCTCGTGGAGGGCATGGAGGCGCTGCCGGCGACCTTCGCGGAGAAATCCCAGAACATCGTCTCCGGGGAGCTGCGGATCGCGGCCGGCGAGACCGCCATCCTCTATATCCTGCCGGAGGCCATGAAACAGTTCACGGAGTCCTACCCGGCCGTGCACTTCCATCTCCACAACGTCACCGCGCGCGACGGGCTCGCGCTGCTGCGGGCGAACGAGGCGGAGTTCATGGTCGGTACCCTGCTGGAGATGTCCGACGACATCGAGTACCGGCCGCTCGGGGCCTACGATCCCATGCTCATCACCCCGCGCGACCATCCGCTGGCCTCCCGCAAGAACATCACCCTGGAGGACATCGCCGCCCATGGCCTGATCCTCCCGCCCCGCCACCTGTCCAGCTCGCGCATGGTCGACCTGGTGTTCGAGCAGCACCACGTCCCCTACCAGATCCGGCTGGAGGCCGGCGGCTGGGAGGTCATCAAGCAGTTCGTGGCGCGGGGGCTGGGCATTTCCATCTGCGCGAGCCTCTGCCTTACCGGCAACGAGGACCTCGCGGCCATACCCGTCGGCCATTATTTCCCGCGCCGCAACTACGGGATCATCCTGCGCAAGGGCAAGCATCTGAGCCCCGCCGGCCGGCATTTCATCGACCTGCTGTCGCAGACGAACCTTAAGGCGAATCCGGCGGTCAAACCTGTGGGCTCCGCCCGCCGGCGGCGCTTGTCAAAAGGCGGAAAACGCGACATATAATGACTCAAGGGTCTCGGTAACGGGTTCCGGGGTTTTCGGCATGAGTGAGAAACCAGTTACGCGACGTGACGACGGGCTGGCGCTGGAGGAGGCGCGGCCGCGCGTCAAGCGTCCGCCGCTGTACAACGTGGTCCTGCTGAACGACGACTTCACACCCATGGAGTTCGTCGTCCATATCCTCGAACGCTTCTTCGCCAAGGACCGCCCGAGCGCAACGCGCATCATGCTCGAGGTGCATACGCGCGGCAAGGGCATCTGCGGCGCATACACCCACGAGATTGCCGAGACCAAGGTCGCGCAGGTCAACGCCTATTCACGCGAGAACCAGCATCCACTGCTCTGTACCCTTGAACCCGTCTAAATTACTGAAAGGGGTTTGAACCGTGCTCAGCCGCGAACTCGAAGTCACATTGAATCAGGCATTCAAGGCGGCACGGGAACAGCGCCATGAATTCATGACCGTCGAGCATCTGCTGCTGGCGCTGCTCGACAACCCATCGGCGACCAAGGTCCTGAAGGCCTGCGGCGCCAATCTCTCCCAGCTGCGCAACGAGTTGAACGCCTTCCTGCGCGAGAACTCGCCGGTGCTGCCGGAGGACGACGATCGGGAGACGCAGCCGACGCTGGGCTTCCAACGCGTGCTGCAGCGCGCCGTGTTCCACGTCCAGTCCTCCGGCAAGAAGGAAGTCACCGGCGCCAACGTCCTGGTCGCCATCTTCAGCGAGAGGGAGTCGCATGCGGTCTACCTGCTCGGCCGGCAGAACGTCGCCCGGCTGGACGTCGTAAACTACATCTCGCACGGCATCTCCAAGGTCGGCGAGGACGGCCAGGGAAGCGAACCGGCGGCCAATTCCGAGGAAGACGGCGAGCAGCCCGACCCCAACAAGTCCGCGCTCGAACAATACTGCGTCAATCTCAACGAGCAGGCGCGGCGCGGCAAGATTGATCCGCTCATCGGACGCGCGATGGAGGTGGAGCGCACCATACAGGTGCTCTGCCGTCGCCGCAAAAACAACCCCCTGTTCGTCGGCGAGGCCGGCGTGGGCAAGACGGCGATCGCCGAGGGACTGGCGAAGAAGATCGTCGAGGGCGAGGTTCCCGACGTCCTCAGGGAGTCGACGATCTACGCCCTGGACCTGGGCGCGTTGCTGGCCGGCACCAAGTACCGCGGCGACTTCGAAAAGCGTTTCAAGAACGTGCTGGCGCAGCTCGGCAAGGACCCCGGTTCGATCCTGTTCATCGACGAGATCCACACCATCATCGGCGCCGGGGCGGCCTCCGGCGGAGTCATGGACGCATCCAACCTCATCAAGCCGATACTGGCCTCCGGGGATCTGAAATGCATCGGCTCGACCACCTACCAGGAGTACCGCGGCATCTTCGAGAAGGATCGGGCGCTGTCGCGCCGCTTCCAGAAGATCGACATCTCCGAGCCCTCCGTCGAGGACAGCGTGAAGATCCTGATGGGATTGCGTTCGCGGTTCGAGGAGCACCACCAGGTCAAGTACACCAACCAGGCTTTGCGCTCGGCGGTGGAGCTGACCAATCGCTACATCACCGACCGGCATCTGCCCGACAAGGCGATCGACGTCATCGACGAGGCCGGCGCCGCCCAGCAGCTGCTCGCGCCTTCCAAGCGCAAGAAGACCATCACGGTGCACGAGGTCGAGCAGATCGTCGCGAAGATCGCGCGCGTGCCGCCCAAGACCGTCTCCACCTCGGACAAGGACGTGCTGAAAAACCTCGATCGCGATCTGAAGCTGGTGGTCTTCGGCCAGGACGAGGCGATCTCGACCCTTGCCGCCGCCATCAAGATGGCGCGCTCCGGGCTCGGCGACCAGCGCAAGCCGATCGGGCAGTTC
>CAZTPK010000160.1:0-5191 GCA_964614765.1 uncultured Gammaproteobacteria bacterium | reverse complement strand
GGCAAGGGCATCGCCAACCCGATCGCACTGCTGCTGGCCGCCTGCATGATGCTCGACCACGTCGACGAGCATGCCACCGCGCGCCGCATACGGTCGGCCGTCGACAAGGTGCTGTCGGAGGACAGGGTGCGCACGCGCGACCTCGGTGGCAACGCCACGACCAAGGACATGACGCGCGCCATCGTCGCGCGCCTGATGTCCTGAGGACCGCCCGCTGCGGTCGCTGCGCCGGGGAGCGCGTGCTGCGTCTACGGCGCCGCCAGCAGGTGGCAATGCGCCGTATGTCCCGCGCCGACGTTCACCGCCGCCGGGTAGTGTTCGCGACAGCGCGGCTCCGCCACCGGACAGCGGGGGTGGAAATGGCAACCCGCGGGCGGAGAGGATGGAGACGGCAATTCGCCCTCCAGGCGTATCCGTTCCCTTCTCGTTTCCGCATCCAGCTGCGGCACCGCGGACAGGAGCGCGCGGGTGTAGGGATGCCGCGGCTGCGTCATCACTGCATCGACCGGACCGTGCTCGACGATGCGGCCGAGGTACATCACCGCCACCTCGTGCGCGAGATAGCGCACCACCGCGAGGTTGTGCGTGATGAACAGGTAACTCAGCCCCAGATCCCTCTGCAGCGACTGCAGCAGATTCAGGATCTGCGCCTGCACCGAGACATCGAGCGCGCTGGTCGGCTCGTCGCAGATCACCAGGCGCGGCTGCACTGCCAGTGCCCGCGCGATGCATATGCGCTGCCGCTGGCCGCCCGAGAACTCATGCGGGTAGCGCCTTTTCGCCTCCGGATCGAGGCCGACCTGCAGCAGCAGCGAGTCGACCCGCTGCAGTCGCTCGGCTGCGGTGCGGCCTAGCCCCTGGGCCACCATCCCTTCGGCGACGATGTCGGCGACGCTCATGCGGGGATTCATGGACGCGTAGGGATCCTGGAAGATGAACTGGATCTCCCGGCGCAGCCGCCGCAGTTCCTTCCCCCGCAGCGCGAGCACGTCGATGGCGCCGAACCGCACCTCGCCGCCGGTCGCTTGGAGGAGGCGGGCGATCGCCTTGCCGGCGGTCGTCTTGCCGCAGCCGGACTCACCCACGAGGGCGAGCGTGCGCGCCGACGGCACGGTCAGCGTGACGCCGTCCACCGCGTAGACGTGGCCGACGGTGCGCCTGAAGATCCCGCGCTGGATCGGGAAGTGGACCTTCAGATCGCGTACGGTCAGGGTGGCGGCGACGTCCGAGCTTTGCCACCGGTGGCCGGGCGCGGGTTGCGCCGGGCCCGCGCGGGCGACGCCGGCCGGTAAACTACCTGCCACATCGTCATGGAGGTGGCACCTCACGTAGCGGCCACCGCCGGCATCGATCCATTTCGGCGGTACGAGCCGGCAGGTCTCCCGGCGCAGCTCGCAGCGCGATTCGAACCGGCATCCGAGGAATTCCTTGGTCAGCGGCGGCACTGCGCCGCGGATGACCGCGAGCGGCGCGCCGCGCCGGCCGCCGTCGGGCAGCGATTCGAACAGCTTGCGGGAATACGGATGCAGCGGCTCATCGAGGAACTCGGCCCGCCCCGCCTCCTCGACGATCTGACCGGCGTACATCACCGCGATTCGATCGGCCATCTCCGCGACCACGCCCAGGTCGTGCGTGATGAGCAGGATTGCCATGCCGCTGCGCTGCTTGATGTCGCGCAGGAGCTGCAGCACCTGCGCCTGCATGGTGACGTCCAGCGCCGTGGTCGGCTCGTCGGCGACGAGCAGGTCGGGCTCGCCGGCCAGGGCCATGGCGATCATGACGCGCTGCTTCATGCCGCCGGAGAGCTGGTGTGGATACTCCTCGACGCGGCGCCGCGGATCGGCGATCCCGACATCGTTGAGCAGCTCGACTACGCGATCGCGCGCGGCGGCGCCGCGCAGTCCCCGGTGCCGCGCCCGCCCCTCGCCCACCTGCACGCCGACCGTGAGCACGGGATTGAGCGCGGTTTGCGGTTCCTGGAAGACCATGGCGATCCGGCGACCACGCACATCGCGCATCGCGCGCTCCGGGATCCGCAACAGGTCGGTGCCGTCGAGGATGATGGAACCGCTCACGTAGCGGCCGCCGGGCGGCAGCAGGCGCAGCAGCGCCAGGGCGGTCATCGACTTGCCGCAGCCGGACTCGCCCAGCAAGACGAAGGTCTGTCCCGGAAGGATGGAGAAGGACACCCCGTCGACGGCACGCGCCGGCGGCCCGTCGGTGTCCAGGTGCACGCGCAGATCGGACACCGTGAGCAATGGCCCGGCCATCCGATCTACCCCTTGGCAGAAATGCGCGGTCGTCCATCCACCGCGAAATGTTAGCACGCGCCCCTTACGCCCCAACCCCGCCGGGCCCGGGCCATGGGGCCGCTCAACCGTCCTGCTGTTGTTGCTTGATCAGGCCAGCCTTGATGACCTCGAACTTCTGCTGTGCCTCTTTCTCGGCCTGATCCAGCTCCTTCTTCTTCAGACGCTGGGCGGCCATCGTCGCCTTCAAATCGTCGCCGGGCCTGCCGAAAGCGGTGGCGAGCCTGAACCACATGTAGGCCGCCTGGAAGTCCTGATCGACCTCGGTGCCGTTGAAGAAGATGTTGCCGAGCGCGCTCTGTGCCTCGGCATTGCCCATCTCGGCCGCCTCGCGCCACAGCTTGATGCCCTTGCCGACGTCGGCCTTCACGCCCCTGCCCGAGAAATACATGAGGCCGAGGTTGAACTTCGCCTGCGAATCGCCGCGTTCGGAGGCCTTGGTCCACCATTGCACGGCCTTTTCGTAACTCTGCTCGACGCCTTCGCCCTTGAAATACAGGTAGCCGATGCTCTGCATCGCCATGCCCATGCCCTGTTCGGCGGCCTTGCCGTACCAGTTCATGGCCTCGGCGTAATTCTGCTCGACGCCGTCGCCCTTCTGGTACAGGGCGCCCAGGTTGTTCTGGGCCTTGGGGTTGCCCGCCTCTGCCGATTTGCGGAACCACTCCAGCGCCGCGGCCTTGTCGGCCTTGGTTCCCAGTCCCGCGTAATGCATCAGCCCGAGATAGAACTGCGCCTCGTGGTCGCCCGCGCCGGCCAGTTCCTCGAAAGCCGGGAACGCGGTGGCATGGTCGCCGCTCTTGAATGCGGCCTTGGCCTCGGCGAGCGTGCCGGCAGGGGTGTTGACCGAGGCCAGCGCGATGCTCAGGGCAAGAATCAGTCTTTTCATACTCGTCGCTCTCGGATGCGGTTTGAATCGGCAGTGAACGGCGGTACCGCAACTGCGTCGGCGATCCCCGGGGGGCGGTCAGACTTGGAGCCGGGGCCGTCCGCTTTCGTTCCGTGACCGGAGGCCATCGGCGCCGGCCGAGGTTCGCCGGGCCTCGCGGCACGGCGTACCGCCCGCCCCCAGGCTGGGCGCGATCCTTGTCGGCATCGTGCCATTTGTCAATGCGGCGCGGCGGTAGGCGACGTGCCGGTCGCACCGGCTCCGCGCGTCGCGCGCGGATCGAAGGCGTCGCGCACGGCGTCGGCAAAGAGGTTGGCCGACAGCACGAGCAGCAGCATGAGCGCGAGCGCGGCCGCGAGCGACCACCACACCACCGGTTCCCGGGCAAGCTCCAGGCGCGCGCTGTTGATCATGTTACCCCAGCTGTGCATGCCGGGGTCGACTCCGATCCCGAGGTAGGACAGCACCGCCTCGGCGAGCACCAGTCCGCTGAACTGCATGACCAGCGTTATCAGAACCAGGTGCATGAGGTTCGGCAGGATCTGGCGCCCCAGGATGCGCAGGTGGCCCGCGCCGAGCGCCTGCGCGGCCTGCACGTAGTCCTGCTCCCGCAGCTTGAGGGTTTCACCGCGAAGCAGCCGGCACATCCCCGTCCAGCGCGTGATCCCCAACACCGCGCACAACACCAGCAGGCGGAGGTCCGCGCGCTGCTGCACGCTGCCGAAGCTCTCCGCATTGCCGGCCATGTAAGCCTGCACGACCAGCACCATGGCTGCGATGAGCAGCACGTCGGGAATGGAATCCAGCGTCGTGTACAAATACTGGACGGCATCATCGACCGCACCGCGGAAATAGCCCGCGGCCACGCCCAGTCCTATCGCCAGCGGCAGCGACAGCAGTGTCGTCAGGGTGCCGATGATGACGCTGGTACGGACGCCCTTCAACGATTGGTAGAGCACGTCGTTGCCAACCTTGTCGGTCCCGAGCAGGTGGTATCGCGCACCCAGCTCCGCGCATAGGCTCCCCAGCGATACCAGCACGAGCAGGGTGACCATAAAAGTCCGCCAGGGAACCGCGCCGACCCGTGCGGGCGTGCCTAGGGCGACGGCGCGCCAGCTCAGGCCGCGATGGCGCGCCACCATCCAGCAGGTCACCGCCCACGGCAACAGCACCATCACCATGGCTCGCCCGAGCGCGCGCGCGCTCGAAATCAGGAGGTCGGCACCGCGCTCCCCCGGGTCCTCCAGATGTGAACCCCCGTACTGCAGGCGCGGATACTCCTGCCGCGAGCGGCCGTCGGGGCCGGTAATGGTGGTCATCTCCAACGCCCAGATGTCCAACGGACGCGAATACGAGCGCTCCGTGCGCGCGCGCAGGGGGGTGAGGGCGGCATCGAGCACGCTGAGGACGGCGGCCTCGTAGCGCTCTGCCTCCCCCGCCGCCTGCAGCGGCCGGAAGTGCAGCGAATCCAGCAGCGCGATCAGAAGGTAGGCCGACAGCACGACCGCCGAGGCCATGGCCGGCGCACTCGCAAGCACGCGACGCCAGCCGCGACGCAATGGTCCATCACCACGCACACATACGAACGCCGCTCCGAGCGCCATCAGGAGCAGGAACAGCAGTGCATCGGTCCACAGCAGCACGGCCTCGCCGCGCCACCATTGCTGCAATGCCAGCCACAGGCTCATCCCAGGCGCACCCGCGGATCGACGAGCGTATAGGAGATGTCCGTCAGCAGCAGCCCGAGCACGTACAGCAGCGAGCCCAGGAAGACCATGGCGCGCACGATGGCGAAGTCCTGGTTCTGTATGGCCTCGATCGTGTAACTGCCCAGGCCGGGGATGCCGAAGAACGATTCCATGATGAGGCTGCCGAGAAAGAGGGACGGGAGAACGACCACCAGCCCCGTGAGCACGGGGATCATGGCGTTGCCCAGCAGGTGGCGGAACAGCACCACCCGATCCGTGAGCCCCTTCGCGCGCGCCGTGCGGAT
>CAZTPK010000159.1:0-5192 GCA_964614765.1 uncultured Gammaproteobacteria bacterium | reverse complement strand
CCCCGGAACAGCTCCTGGTGACGCTGAACTGCGCCGACCGCATCGATCCGAGCCGGGTGCTGGCGCGATACCGCTACGACCATCCGGTATTCCTGCCCGCCAGCGTGGAAGCGCAGGCGCGCGTGGCGGAGATAAACGGGGCGCGGCGCACCTTCTACTGCGGCGCCTACTGGCGAAACGGGTTCCACGAGGACGGTGTCTGCAGCGCGCTGCAGGCACTGCGGCATTTCGAGGACTGGATGAGACATGCACAGCGGCCTCTACGTCGGGTGGGTTAGGCATCGGCGCCTGCGCCCGGTGCTGCACCAGTTCCGGTATCCCGTATTCATGGTCTATCTGGACCTGGCGGAGCTGCCCGCGCTGTTTCGCGGCCGATGGTTCTGGTCGACTCGCCACCCGACATGGGCGTGGTTTCGGAGAGGCGACTACCTGGGCGAGCCAAGTCAGCCGCTCGAGGTGAGCGTGCGGGCGCTGGTCGCAGCCCGCACCGGGCACACGCCGGCGGGACCGATACGCGTGCTGACGCATTTGCGCTACCTGGGTGTCTTATTCAGCCCCTTGTCCCTCTACTACTGCTTCGATGCGAGCGGGCAACACGTGGAGGCAGTAGTGGCGGAGGTCAGCAATACGCCTTGGGGTGAGCGCCACTGCTATGTGCTCATGACCTCTGCCCGGGATCGAGACAGGGCAACGCAGCGTCACGCGCACCGCAAGGAGTTCCACGTCTCGCCGTTCATGCCGATGGACGTCGTCTACCGCTGGCGGCTGTCGACACCGGGTCAGCGCCTGCTGGTGCACATCGAGAATCACCGGGAGGCCGCGAAGCTGTTCGACGCGACGCTGCTGCTGAGCCGCCGTCCGCTCTCGCGTGCAGAGTTGCGGCGTGCGCTGCTCCTGTTTCCGGCGATGACCGTCAAGGTCCTCGCCGCCATCTACTGGGAGGCCCTCAGGTTGTGGCTAAAGGGCTGCCGGTTCATACCGCACCCGCGCACGCGCGCGCAACAAACGGAGAACAGTGCATGAACGAGATGAGGTTGGCCGCCTCGGGACGGGTCGGGCGAACGGGTTCCGGTATGACCGCGCTGGCGCGGCGCGTCGTGCTCGACAGACTGCGTCGATTGCGGCACGGGCAGATCTGCCTGATGGAGGGCGACGACAGGGTTCTGCTCGGACGGGCGGATGGGCAGTTCCCGGTGCAGGCGGAGGTGAGGGTGCGCGACCCGCGCTTCTACGTCGACGTCTTGCTCGGCGGCACAATCGGCGCGGCCGAGGCCTACATGGACGGCAAGTGGGAGGCAGACAGCCTGACCGACGTGATCCGCATCGCCAGTCGCAACATGGCCGTCATGGATGGCATGGAGCGCGGCGTCGCGCGCGTTGCACTGGCGGTGCACGGGCTGGTCTCCCGGTTCCGACGCAATACCCGTCGAGGCGCCCGCCGCAACATCGCCGCGCACTACGACCTAGGCAACGACTTCTTCGCCACGTTTCTCGACGAGACCATGATGTATTCGAGCGCGGTCTTCGAGCGCGACGACATGAGTCTGCACGAGGCATCGATCGCCAAACTGGATCGGATCTGCCGCAAGCTGGAGCTGCAGCCCGGCGATCGGGTGCTGGAGATCGGCAGTGGCTGGGGCGGGTTCGCGATACACGCCGCACGCCACTATGGCTGCCACGTCACCACCACTACCATCTCACGCGCGCAGTACGAGCTCGCCGTCGAGCGGGTGCGCAGGGCTGGACTGTCGGATCGTGTCGTCGTGCTGTGCGAGGACTATCGTGACCTGGATGGCCGGTACGACAAATTGGTCTCGATCGAGATGATCGAGGCCGTCGGCCACGAGTTCTTCGATACCTATTTCGAGAAGGTGAGCTCGCTGTTGACGCCGGAAGGCATGTTCCTGATGCAGGCAATCACGATCGCCGATCAGCGCTACGAGCAGGCGCGCCGTTCCGTCGATTTCATTCAGCGCTACATCTTTCCCGGCGGCAGCCTGCCTTCCGTGGCGCGGATCGCCGAGGCCATCGCCCGAAGGACCGACATGCGCATGTTCCATCTAGAGGACATCGGACCGCACTACGCTCGAACCCTGCGCGCCTGGCGGGACCGGTTCGCGAGCCGGCTGGCCAACATCGCGGGCATGGGCTATCCGGAGGCTTTCATCCGCATGTGGGAGTATTATTTCTGCTACTGCGAGGGGGCATTCGAGGAGCGGGTGATAGGCGCGGCGCAGTTCGTGTTCACCAAACCGCTGTGTCGGCGCGAGGCTCTGATCCAGCTGCCGCACTGCGGCACGGCATCGCGCAAGCCGTCGCTCGCGCTCGCCTCAGGAGGTCGATGATGCGCCCGCATCTGCTCTGCTTCATCCTCGGTGTGCTGGCCGTCGCTGCGGCGAGGGCGGAAGGCGGCTGCGCCCCGGCGCTGGACTTCGCAAAGCGGCCGCTCGCCGGCAGCGAGCCGGTCCGACTGTGCGAGGTGTACCGCGGCCAGGTGGTGATGATCGTGAACACGGCGAGCAAGTGCGCCTTCACGCCTCAGTATGAGGCGCTGGAGGCCCTCTATGCGAAGTACCGGGATCGCGGATTCGTCGTGCTGGGTTTCCCCTCCAACGACTTCGGCGGCCAGGAGCCCGGGACCGAGGCCCAGATCCAGGAGTTCTGCCGATCGACCTACGGCGTGAAATTTCCGATGTTCGAAAAGACCCATGCAGGCAGGGCGGAGGCCGATCCCCTGTTCCGCAAGCTCGGGGAGCTGGCCGGCGAGTATCCGCGATGGAATTTCCACAAGTACCTGCTCGACCGCGACGGGAACCTGGCGGCGAGCTTCGGCAGCTTCACCCGCCCGGACAGCCGTGAGGTCGTCGAGAAGATTGAGGCCCTGCTGGGCGATTGAGGCCCGCGGCGGGCCGTCCTCGGGTTCGGCAGGCGGAGCGGGTGTGCGCTGTTCGATGCGGGAAGCCGATCTTCGTATCCGCCGGCAGTGCGATTTCGCGACCTCCCTTGGCGCGGCCGGAAAAAAAAGGACCGCTGCGGCGGTCCTTTTCGTGCATTCCTGACTGTCGTCGCCCGGCTATTTCTTGCCGGTACGGGCTCCGGATTCGTTCTTGCTCTTCTCGTTCCGCGCGGGCACGGTCGTGGCACTGACGACCTTCGGCTTCGTCGCCGCGATGGCCGACATCGCATGCAGGCCGCGGAACTGCGTCGCTATCTTCTGGGCGTTGCTGGTTTGCATACACTCCTCGTAATGATCAACTTCACCGTGAGACCCTGAAAGGCGGGATTGGTTCGCGTCAACCGTTCGATTCCGCCTAGCCAGTCAGCCCGCTTATCGGCCATGGCCTCAGGAACTTTCATCCTTTGTAAGGATACGGTTCTCGAACTGAACACAGCCTTAAGGAAGCCCTGCAAAAGGCCGGGCCTCCTGCGGTGCATCGATGCACCGCCGCTTTCGATGGCCCCGGGCCATTGAAGGCGGAGTTTGGCAAGAATCGCACTTCTTGCTGACCGTGCTCTGAGAGGTCCAGGATGTAGTTATTCAGGGCTTCCTCGAGCGCACTGCCTCACGGGCGGGTGCCAGGCTCGCGACGGCGGGCGAGTCCTGGTGGCCGGCGGCCTCCCTCGTGCGCTGCAACGTCGTGCACGACTCGCCGCCTGAGCGATGCTGCGCCCGCTGGTTCAGGGAGTTGGCGGCCGGCCCGATGGGGACGAATCAGTAGGATTCCGGGGCGGGGGAATTCTTCGCGGCCGACGCCGGGATAGGCGGCGCCGTCGTCGCGGCCTCGTCGGCGGTTTGCGATGCCTGCTCCGCGGACGTGGCTGCGCCCGCCGCCCCTGGCCCCGGTTCGGGAGGGTAACCGGCCTTGTCGAGGGCAGCCGTCAGCGCGGCCGCGTCGTATTCGCGAAGTATGGTTTCGTCGATGTGGACGACCGGCACGTTCATCAGCCCGTCCTCGACGCCGAGCAACTCCTGCAGCTCCTTGCGAACCGCCCCGTCGGTGGAGGCGTCCTTGTCCGTGAACGGTACGCCGCGCGCCTTGAGCTGCAACCGCACCAGCTCGCAGCTGTCGCAGTTGGGGATGGAATACAGGGTGACCGGATGCTTCGCCACGATCTCCGACAGCACCGGCGTGGGCGGGTTGACGTTGCCCCGCAGCCGCTTCTCACCCTTCTTGATGCTGCCCGGCGGACAACTGTCCCGGAAGGAGCTCTGGCCCGATTCGTCGATGCACTCGACGACGGTGACGGCCATTGCCGGGCCGAGGCTGGCGAGGGCGGTGAGCGCCAGCGCCTTGCAGGTTCGAAGCAGGGTCGTTCGCATCATTGGCGGGTTCCCGATTCTCAAGGTTGAACTATGCGAACCGGCCGCACGTGAGCCACCATATTCACGCTCCCGGCGGCGCGGGCGTTCCTGGTACGCGAAAAGTATAGCAATCAATTGCTTGTTTTCCGTCCTCTCAGCGGTACGGGGCGGGGGTTACCTGCGTGTTTGACCTCAGTATAATGGCCGGTGTGCGGCAGGCCCCCCGGTATTGAGCGCCCTCCCGATCGGCCCGAGCCCAGTTCCCCCCTGCGAGACCTCGACCCCAGCCTCCCGGGTGACGGTTCAGTCCTCCGGGGGGAACGCCATCGGCATGCGAAAGTGGCGGAACTGGTAGACGCGCTGGATTTAGGTTCCAGTGGGGTAACCCGTGAGAGTTCGAGTCTCTCCTTTCGCACCATCTGCTGGGAGACCGGGCCGCTGCCGGGCGCCGGAGAGCTTGCCGCGCCGCGCGGGACCCGGCCGAAAAAACCCAACGGCAAACATACATATATATAGGGCAGGAACATATGCAGGTATCAGTCAGCAGCACCGGCACCCTGGAGCGCCGCCTCACCGTCGAGGTGCCCGAGGAACAGATCAGCAAGGAGGTCCAGAGCCGCCTGCAGGCGATCACGCGCACGGCGCGCATCGATGGCTTTCGGCCGGGCAAGGCGCCTATGCGACTGGTGGAGCAACGCTTTGCCGCGCGGGTTCGTGACGAGGTCGTCGGCGAGGTGGTGCGCCGCAGCTTCGCCGACGCCGTCATGCAGGAGAAGCTGCGCCCCGCCGGCGCGCCGGTCATCGACCCCCTGAGCGTGGAGCCGGGCAAGGGTCTGTCCTACACGGCGACCTTCGAGGTCTACCCCGAGGTGACCATGAAGCCGGTCAC
>CAZTPK010000158.1:2407-5198 GCA_964614765.1 uncultured Gammaproteobacteria bacterium | reverse complement strand
GGCATAGGCGACCTGGTCGAGCAGCTTCAACAGCGCCCCGCCGTGCACCTTGCCGGAGAAGTTGGCCATGTCCGGGGTCATGAGGACGGTCATGTACAGCGATTTTTCCTGTCGGCTCATAGTCGGTGTGCGTGTCGTCGTTTGAGGAACCTGCCGTGGCAGGCTGGCGTGGGGACGCGAATGATAACGAGCCGCCGCGCAGATCAGAAGCAATCGCGGCCGCGGACCCGCGCGGGCGGGATTCGCCGGCGCAGGACCTTGAAGTCGCAGTGATATCGGTTAAACTATCTATCAATAGATAGGCATCCCTTCCGCTCCACCCATGGCCACTTCCGCACAAATCATTGAAGTCGCTCAGGAATACATCCAGAAGGTGGGATTCCACGCTTTCAGCTACAGAGATATCGCCGAGCGGGTCGGCATACGCACGGCAAGCATCCACTATCACTTTCCAAGGAAGGCCGACCTCGCGCGGGCCATCGTGGACCGCGTGCGCGCGGCGACCGCCGCGGCGATCGCCGAGATCGACTCGTCCCGCGCCCCGGCGGGCGAGCGGCTGCGCAGCTTCTGCGGCCTGTTCCTCGAGACCTGGGGAGAAGGTGATCGGCTCTGCCCGATGTGCATGCTGGCAATGGGCCAGGAGGCGATCCCGGCGGAGGTGCAGCGCGGCGTGCGCGATTTCTGGCAGGGCGGGGAGGCGTGGGTCTCCCGGACCGTGGCCGATGGGCAGGCCAGCGGCGAGTTCCGGCCAGACATCGACCCGAGAACGGTGGGCAGGACCTTCGTAGCGGCGCTGGAGGGCGCAATGGTCGCCGCCCGCGCGTTTTCGGACCGCACGCGGATCGAGGACGTCATCGACCACCTGATGGATTCTGTGACTGTCCGGCGAACCGGCGGCACCGGGGCAGTCTAACGGCTAGGAGGCACGCGCCCGAATGACCGTCCGACACTGCAACCGCCGTGGAACGCGCTCCGTATACTCGGTCATGCTGACGGCCGCGGTAGCGGCGACCCTCACCTACAGCCTGCGGGGGACAGCCTATCAGCCGCCCTTCAATCTCACGGAGGTCGCGCCGGGCAACTTCGTACACATGGGCAGGCACGTTACGTTAGAGGACCCCGACACCGACGATATCGCCAACATCGGCTTCATTGTCGGCGAGAAGTGCGTGGCGATCGTCGACACGGGCGGCTCGGTCGCCGTCGGCCAGGCGCTGAGGGACGCCGTCCGGGAGCGCACGCCGGTGCCGATCTGCTACGTCATCAACACCCACTCGCATTTCGACCACCACTTCGGCAACGTCGTCTTCAAGCACGACAACCCGGTTTTTATCGGGCATCACAAGCTGCCCGAGGCGCTCGGTGGCGACAACGCCTACGTACTGGAGCACTTCGGCAGGTATCTCGGCGAGAACCCGAGCAACGCCGACATCATCCCCCCCGGGCGGACCGTGGACTCGACGCTGGAGCTGGACCTGGGCGGCAGGACCTTGCGGCTCACGGCCTACCCGACGGCGCATACGCACAGCGACCTCTCCGTCCTCGACGTCGGCACCGGTACCCTCTGGCTGGGCGACCTGCTGTTTCGCGAGCGGTTGCCGTCTTTCGACGGCAGCGTCTTGGGCTGGCTGAAGGTGATCGGCACGCTCGAGCAGGAGCAGGGCGTCAAGACCGTGATACCGGGCCACGGCCCGGTCGGCGAGGACCTCGAGGCGGCGCTCGGCGACGAGAAGCGTTACATGGAGACGGTGGTCGGCGAGGTGAGGGCGCAGATTGCCGAGGGGAAGGACATCGACCACGCGGTGGAGACGGTGGGCCTGTCCGAACGCGAGCGGTGGCAGTTGTGGGAGCAGCAGCACAAGCGCAACGTCTCGCGAACGTATACGGAGCTGGAGTGGGAGTAGGCGGGAATTCGAGCCGAATGCGGCGCCAGGCGGTGGCCGCGAACATCATTAGCGAACATCAGATACGGAGCTTAGGAGGCACATCATGAACATGCATACATACGGGCGCAGCCTCATCGCCGCGCTGGCATTCATTGGCGCCCTGCAGGCGGGGCAGGCGGCCGCCGAGGAGAAGCTCGAGATCGTCCGGCCCAAGGACGTAAAGTCCGACGTGGACCTGTGGGCGACCTTCCTGCGCGAGGCGTTCTTCAAGGATGTCGAGATCATCGAGGACAAGACCGTCATCGACATGAAGACGCCGTATCGCGCCGAGGATGCGGCGGTGACGCCGGTGTCGATCACCGCGCAGTTCGCTCAGTCCCCCGAACGGTATATCGAGAAGCTCTACGTCATCGTCGACAACAATCCCCAGCCGCTGGTGGGGACCTTCCATTTCACGCCCGATACGGGCAAGGCGGACCTCGCCCTGCGGGTGCGCATTGACCGCTATACCAACATCCGCGCGGTGGCGGTTCTGAACAACGGCGAGCACCACATGGTCACCAATTACGTGAAGGCTTCGGGCGGCTGCTCGGATCCATTCGGGGGCGACATCTACGAGGCGCTGAAGAGTGCGGGCAAGATGAAATTCCGCACCGTCGGCGAGATCCTCTCGGATCAGACCCAGCTCGGTCAGTTCAGCGTCAGCCACCCCAATTTCACCGGCATGTCGATCAACCAGCGCACGGGCAACATCGTGCCGCCGCATTTCGTCAACAAGGTGACGCTGGTCTACAACGACAAGCTGGTGATGACCGCGGAGACCGGCATCTCCATCAGCCAGGATCCGAGCTTCCGGTTCTTCTTCAGGCCCGGTAGCGGCGGCACGCTGCGCGCCGACATCGAGG
>CAZTPK010000158.1:0-2397 GCA_964614765.1 uncultured Gammaproteobacteria bacterium | reverse complement strand
GACCTTCCCCAACACCCTGCTGGCGGTGGTGACCATCGAGGACAGCAAGGGCAACAAGTGGTCCGAGGTTTTCGAGGTCACCGAGGCCCCCGCCGGGGCCGCGACCGCGGACAAGAGCACCTGACGGACGGCCCTGGTACGGCGTGACGCGCTACGAGGAGGGGGCGCTGCGCCGCCCCTTGGCCTCGGGGCTTGCCGTCGGCACGGCCCGCAGCGGCGCCACGGCGGTGGTCCGACGCCGCTGAGGCGGCTTATCATGGGCCCGATAACAAGAATTCGAATCGCCGCCCATGCGCCGCCCATTCTCCAGTTTCGGATTCCGCCAGCTGACCGGATGGATGCTGGGCCCGCTGTGCTTCATGTTCTGCGGCCTCTACGGTTCGGAATGGGGCATGAGCATGGCGCAGGCATGGACCGCCGGTACAGTGGCGATAATGACGGTCTGGTGGATCACCGAGCCGGTGCCCCTCTGGGCGACCGCCTGCGTGCCACTTTTCGTGTTTCCGGCGCTCGAGGTGGCGCCGCTGTTCGCCGTCGCGCTGCAGTACGCCGACCCGGTGAATTTCCTCTTCCTCGGCGGGATGATGATCGCCTCCTGCATGCAGCAATGGGGACTGCACAGGCGCATCGCCCTGGCGATCGTCGACGCCATCGGCGCCAGTCCCCGGCGCATCGTCCTGGGATTCATGCTGGGGACGGCCTTCATCAGCATGTGGATCTCGAATACGGCCACCGCGATGATGATGTACCCGATCGGCATGTCGGTGCTCATCCGGCTGCGCGAGCAGCGCGTGGACGAGGTCCTGCTCGCCAGATTCGGGCTCGCCCTCATGCTCGGCATCGCCTACGCGGCGAGCATCGGCGGGATAGGTACCAAGATCGGTACGGCGCCGAATCTCGTCTTCGTAAAGCTGGCCGATCCGCTGCTGAACCACGACGTGGATTTCCTGACGTGGCTGAAGGTGGGCGTGCCGATCGTCGCCATCGCTTTACCGCTGGTCTGGCTGTATCTGGTCCGGGTGGCCGCGCCGCTGCCCGCCGCCGGATTCGTCGACAGCGCCGCCTACATTGCCGAGGAACGCCGACGCCTCGGCGAGATGAACCCGGGCGAGCGCATCGCGCTGGTGGCATTCCTCACCGCCGCGGGGCTGTGGATATTCCGCAAGGACATTGAGCTCAGCGGTTTCGTGATACCGGGCTGGTGGGACCTGGTCACGTGGAGCTGGGCCGACGTCATCGGCAGGCCGCTGGAGTCGTTGCCGTCGCCGCTCGCCCGGCTGCTGGCGCAGGATGTCGGCGATGCGGCCGTGGCGATGGCGGTGGGCACGCTGCTGCTGTTCATTCCCGTTCCGGGCCAGCGGTCCCGCAGGGCGTTGAGCCTGCGCAATGCCGCGCGCGTCCCCTGGGGCCTGCTGGTCCTGCTCGGTGGCGGATTCGCGATGGCCTACGGCATACAGCAGAGCGGACTGTCGAACTGGGTGGGCGGCTGGTTGCGTGACCTCGATCAGCTGCCGCCGCTGCTGCTCATGCTGTGCGTGTGCCTCATCACGGTGATCCTGACCGAGGTCGCCTCCAACGTCGCGACCGCCAACATCATCCTGCCGCTGCTCGCGGCGCTGGCGGCGGAGATCGGCCGCAATCCTGCACCGCTGATGATGGCCGCGACCATCGCCGCCTCGTTCGGGTTCATGCTGCCGGCAGGCACCCCACCCAACGCCATCGTCTTCTCCAGCGGCTACATCACGGTTCCGCAGATGGCGCGCAGCGGACTGCTCATCGATCTGGCCGCAGCGGTGTTGGTCGCGCTGGCCTGCTACGCGCTGGCGCCCTGGGCGCTGGGACTCCTCTGACGGCCGGCGCCGCCGCGGCCCGCAGCGCCGAGGCGTACGCACGTCTCGCCTCAGGCGCGCCGCCGGACGTGCAGGACGTCCTTGATGCGCTCCAGCCGATGGATGATGTGTTCGAGCTGCCGGACGTCGGCGACCAGCACGTTGAATACCATGTGCGCCTTGCCGGACCTGGCGTCGCTGTAGGTCTTCACCGCCACGATGTCGACCTTCAGATTACTGAGCATGTCGGAGACGTCGCGCAGCAGTCCGCGGCGGTCGTTGGCCTCGATATCGATGCCGACCCGATGAGTGGCGCGTGCGCTCTCGCCCCAGCTCACCTCGACGATGCGCTCGGGTCGCTCGCGGATCAGCTTCTCCAGGTTCGGGCAGGTGGCGCGATGTATCGACACTCCCTGGCCCACCGTGATGTAGCCGCCGATCGGTTCGCCCGGCACCGGACTGCAGCAGCGCGCCGCGCGGGTCATGACGTCCGTCACCCCCAGGACGATGACGTCGCCGCGTGCCTCGCCGGCGTGTCCTTCCTCGCCGCCGCGCTGGCGCCGCGCCT
>CAZTPK010000157.1:0-5205 GCA_964614765.1 uncultured Gammaproteobacteria bacterium | reverse complement strand
GCCTCGTTGAAGGGTGGATGCGGCGGGGAGACGGCGTAGTCCTGCAGCAGGCGTGCGAACATCGGCTCGGGCGCCACGTTCCGCAGCGCGCACAAGTGCTTGTACCAGTGGTTGCCGATGGCAACGTGGCCGACCTCTTCGCGCAGGACGACGTCGAGGATTGCCGCACCTTCCTCGTCACCGGCCTGCCGCAGTTTTCTTTGTATGCCGGGCGTGACGTCCAGACCCCGCGCCTCCAGGATGCGCGGCACCAGGCCCATCCGCGCCAGCACGTCACCGGCCGTTTTCGCGGCCGCCTCCCATAGGCCGTTGTGCGCCGGGAAATCCCCATAGGCGTAGCCCAGGGTTCCCAGGTGAGCGGCGAGCAGCGAGTAGTGGCGGGCTTCCTCGCCGGCAACTCGCATCCAGTCGCGGTAATACTGCTGGGGCAGATCCCCGAACCGCGCGACCGCGTCCAGCGCCAGGTTGATCGCGTTGAACTCGATATGTGCCAGTGCGTGGATGAGCGCGGCGCGCCCCTCCGCGGAGGACAGCTTGCGCCGCGGCACTCGGCGCGCCTCCACCAGAATGGGGCGAGCCGGCCGTCCGGGCTCGAGGACTCCAGGCAGAGTTGCCCGCGGGTCCGCGCCGAGCTCGCCGGCGGCGCAAACCGCTTCGATCTCGCCGACCCTCGCGACCTTCTCCTCCGGGACGACGAGCAGCAGCGCCGCGTGCGCGGCACTGCGAAGCTCGGCGCGCGGAGGGAAGGAGGGAATTACGCCCAAGGTGCCTCTGTCTCCGGCGCTGCGGCCGGTCCCGGAATCTCAGCGGTTCACGGACCCGCCCACGTCCGCGGCGTTCAGGCGAACAGCGGATGGATCAGCGGCGCGTAGTGATCGATGAACAACACCGCGAACAACGCCATCAGGTAGATGATCGAATACCAGAACATGCGCATGGCGAGACGATCATCGTGATCCCATTGCAGGCAGATGGCGTAGTAGAGAAACACGCCGTCCAGCAGCAGGGCTCCGATGAGATACACCCAGCCGCTCATGTAAGTGGCGAACGGCAGGATGGTGACGACGGTCAGGATCACCGTGTACAGCAGGATCTGCAGTCGCGTGAAGTCTACGCCGTGCGTGATGGGCAGCATCGGTATGTCAGCTTTCGCGTAGTCGTTGCGACGGTAGATCGCCAGCGCCCAGAAGTGCGGCGGCGTCCACGCGAAGACAATGAGGAAGAGCAGCAAGGAATGCGGATCGATGCTGCCGGTCACGGCGGTCCAGCCGAGCACCGGCGGCGCGGCGCCGGCGGCGCCGCCGATGACGATGTTCTGCGGCGTGGCGCGCTTCAGGTACAGCGTGTAGATGACTGCGTATCCGACCAGGGAGAGCAGCGTCAGCACCGCGGTAAGCGTGTTGACGAAGGTGATGAGCAGCGTCATGCCGAGCGCGCCGATGACAGCGGCAAAGGCGAGCGCCTGCGGCCTGCTCAACTCGCCCTGGGGCAGCGGGCGGTACTTCGTACGCACCATGACCGCGTCGATGCGGTGATCGGCGACGTGATTGACGGCCGCCGCCGAGGCCGCCACCAGGCCTATGCCCAGGGTGCCGAAGATCAGGACGAGCGGCGGCACCATCCCGGGCGTGGCCAGGAACATCCCGACTACCGCGGTGAAGACGATGAGCGCCACCACGCGCGGCTTGCAGAGTTCGTAATAGTCGCGCCAGGAAACGCTCAGGGCCGGGCTCAGCTGGGACACGGGGGTTCTGCTGCTGTTTTCCGATGGATGCAGGCGCCGGTCTGGCGGCGGCTCGGCTCAGAAATATAGCACAGTCGCGAGCGCCGACGGCAATGCGATCCGGCCCGCGAAATGGCCCGTGCCGCCGGTGCGGGGCGGGGGTTGCTTCATTCCTCCCACCCTCAATCGGTCTTCGACGCGCGCAACAGCCGTTTGAGGTCCTTGGTCACCCCTGCCAGATCCGGCCGGGCCGGGTAGATCATCATGGCCCGCGATAGGTAGTCAATGAGAATGATCCGATTGAACCCGCTCTGGCCATCCGGTACGGCGCCGGCGGCGCGGAGCGCTGCGATGAGGTCAGCGACGGACGTGCGGTAGACCTCGGTCCGAGCCTCGGCGTCCCGCGCGCCCGGGTCGATCCCGGCACCGGCATGGTCGACGATCGCCGCCACCCGTACGCGCGCCATTTCCTCCCGCAGGGCGAGTCGAATCCGCCCTGCGTCATCCAGTATCCTGCGGCACTCGGCCTCGCAGGGGTCCGGCAGGATGATCGCGATCGTCCACTCCCCGAACCGTCGATCGAAGCTCGCCACGGTGCCGTGCTCGTGGAGAAAGCGCCGGGTGCTCAGATCGATCGTCGGCTCGATGAGCGAGCCGTAGTTCAGCCTGCCCTTGGGCGTCCAGGGCAACAGGCCGCTGGTGAGCAGCCAGGCCAGGAAGATCGGCAACGCGAAAGCGGCGACGACTGCCAGCATCGTCAGGCGCGCGCGCCGCCGCGCGACGGTGGTGTCGGTGTTCATCGGCGTCGTTTGAAATAGAGGATCAAGTAGATCGCGACGAGCGCGCCGGCCATGGCGAACCACTGGAACGCATAACTGCGATGGCGTGCCTCATCGCTGCCAGGGGCGCGCCACGCGCGCTTGAAGCCCTCCGGCACCGCCGGGTCCAACAGAAGCACCCGGGGCTGCAGCCGCAGGCCGAGAGCACTGCCGAGGGCGGCATAGTCTATGACCTGGACGCGTCGGATACCACCGTCGAGCGTCTCGATGAGGTCCGAGCCCCGCAGGCGCAGGCCGGAGACGGGCGGCCGCCCCAGCTCGCCACGCACGGTCCTTTCGCCGGCGGACAGGGGCGGCAGGTCCACGGCATCCCTGCTGGCGGACAGGGGTATCCAGCCGCGATTCACGAGTAGCGCCTCGTGCGGCTCGTCCGCGGGCCTGAACGGCGTGAAGACGAGGTAGCCCGGCCGGCCGCCCAGGCTCTGATTGTCGAGGAGGATCTGGCGATCGGGCAGATAACCGCCTCGCGCGGTCACGTGCCGCCCGAGCGTGCGATCGGGATCCGAGGGCGACAGCATCGCCAGCGGGACGACCTCGCGCGAGGAGTTGGCCAGGTACTGCGCGTGGAGATCCTGCTTGTAACGTGCCCGCTCGAGCTGCCAGAAGCCCAGGCGCAGGAAGCCGGCCGACATCAGCACGACCAGCAGGCCGCCGAACAGCGGCAGGTGGCGGGAGATCACGGAATGCACGGAGAGCCGTCTGGATATCGGGGCGCGGTGGCCGACGCGCGCGTATACTGGGCCGCTTGGATTCTAGGCGTATTCCGGAGGCGGCGCATGTTGTTCAAGAGCGTTATCGTGGCGATCCTGGCGGCGATCCTGTTGGCGCTGGGCAGCGCGCTGTTCCACATGGTAAGGGGTCGCGGCGCCTCCGGGGCGACGGTGCGCGCCTTGACCTGGCGCATCGGCCTGTCGGTCGGACTGTTCGTGCTGCTCATCCTCGCCATCGCGATGGGCTGGATCACCCCTCACGGCATCCAGCCCTGAGGTCACAGCGGCCGGTCAAAAAACAAGGGCGCCCTGAGGCGCCCTTGTCGTATCCATCGGGCCGTCTCGTCAAAGGATGTAGACGAAGATGAACAGGCCCAGCCACACCACGTCCACGAAGTGCCAATACCACGCCACGCCCTCGAAACCGAAGTGGTGATGCGGCTTGAAGTGGCCCTTCAGACAGCGGACGAGGATCACCGTCAGCATGATCGCGCCCAGCGTCACATGCAGGCCGTGGAAGCCGGTGAGCATGAAGAACGTGCTGCCGTAGATGCCGGAATGCAGCGTCAGCCCGAGCTCGTGATACGCGTGTATGTACTCGTAGGCCTGGAAGAACAGGAATATCGCCCCGAGCACGATGGTCAGGAACAGGAAGAGGTTGAGCTGGCCCCGCTTGTTCTTCTGCAGGCCCCAGTGCGCGATCGTGATGGTCACGCCGCTGGCCAGCAGCAGCGCGGTGTTCAGCGCCGGGATGCCCCAGGGGCCGATGACCTCCTTGATCTGCGTGAACAGCGTCTGATCGGGTGTGGACTTCAGCGGCCAGACGTTCTGGAAGTCCGACCACAGGAACTGATGGGTGGCGGCCTTCGCGCCCTCCCCGCCGAGCCACGGCACCGCGAAATTGCGCGCGTAGTAAAGAGCGCCGAAGAATGCGGCGAAGAACATCACTTCCGAAAAGATGAACCAGACCATACCCCAGCGGAAGCTCACGTCGACCTGGCCGTTGTACATGCCGGACTCGCTCTCGCGGATCACGGTGCCGAACCAGCCGAACAGCATGATGAGCAGGGCGATCACGCCGATGACCATCGAGGCCTTGCCGATCCCGTGTCCGTTCAACGACAGGGCGAACCCGCCGAGCAGGGTGAACAGCGCAATCGAGCCGACGATAGGCCAGTGGCTGCCGTGAGGCACGTAGTATCCAGAGGCGGATTGTGAACCGGACATAGATTCCCCTTTTGTCAACTTTTCAACGTCGTTGTGTTATTGGCTCGGGCCGCGGCCCAGCCCTGGTAGTCAAATGTCGCTCAGTCGTTTGCCGCCGTCTCCGGGGCCGTGAAGAAGGTGTACGACAGGGTCACTGTCGTCACCTCCGGCGGCAGCGCCGGATCGACGACGAATCGCACCGGCATCTTCCTCTCCTCCTTCGCCGCCAGCGGCTGGCGGGTGAAACAGAAGCACTCGGTCTTCTGGAAATACCGCGCGGCGGAATTCGGCGCCACGCTGGGAACCGCCTGACCGACGCTCGTGTGGCCGAGCATGTTGCGGGCGTAAAAATTCGCCTCGGCGACCTCGCCGGGATGCACCTGGAGCTTGCTTACCTCCGGCCGGAATTCCCATGGCATGCCCGACGCCACGCTGGTCACGAACTCCACCGTCACAACCCGCGAGCGATCCACGCTCATCGCCGCCGCCTGCGTCGCCGAAATACGCTCGGTCTTGCCGTTGAGGCCGGTTATCTCGCAGAAGACACGGTACATCGGCGGCATCACCACGAAGCCGAAGGCGAACATCGCCATCGTCACCGCCGCGAGCTTCAGGGTCGTCCGCCGGTTCCGGCGCGCGACGTCAGCCGTTGCCATGGAAATGCATCGCGATAAAGCCGACGTAGAACGCCAAGGCTATCAGCCCCAGTACGAGCACCGTCCGCAGA
>CAZTPK010000156.1:0-5223 GCA_964614765.1 uncultured Gammaproteobacteria bacterium | reverse complement strand
CTGATCGCGGTTCCATGCCGCGTTGCCGCGGTCCACGCCATCCCATCTCATCACAAAAGAAGTGTCGGGAATTATTCCGGTATGAAGGGCGATGAGGGCGTTGGGAATTTTGAAGGTGGAGGCCGGAATGAAACGTTGTGCGCAGCGATCAGGATTGTAGTCAATGAATTTTGAATTCTTCAGATCATAGATCTCAATACAGCCGGTGAGGCCGTACTCGTCAAAATATTTTTGCCATTCAGGGTGATGTTCACCGACTGGATTTGAGCAGGAACCGGCGATAGTTAAAAGAAATACAGGTATAATCAGGTAACAGGCTGAAAAGCTTGTGAGATTGACAAATGCCCGATTCATTTTCAAGTGCCCAATTTATGCATTTGTTGTATTTTCGGATTGCACTAAGCCACAGCTATGAAAACAACACACTCCATCTGCCTCTCTCTCTCTCTCTCTAATGATTTTTTCAACCAAACTTTTGGCTCAAGCGCCCGGAATCGAATGGCAGAAAAGTTATTGGGCGCCTACCCATCCCGGCTATACTGATCCGCCAAACACACCTCCGCCCGGATCACAAACCCAATCTCAATCGGGTGAAGACTGGTTTTATGATGTTAAGCTGGCAATTGATCCCGTTACCAGCAATCCGGCAGGATACGTTGGTGTGGGTTATTCAACTTTTGTAAACTCAGAAACACTTCAAACGGGAGATGATTGTCATGAATTTGATGTTACCGGTTTCGACTGCGAAGAATTTGAATACAGTGAGTGGAGAAAAGGAAATCCAAGACCAAAAATTGTCTTTACAGATTTGAAAGGAAATCAGAAGTGGTATAAAATCTATGGAGAAGGAAACGGAGTAGTGGGAATCAATGGAAGATTTTACAATGCAATTCAAACTTCTGACGGAAGTTTGCTGGCCGTTGGCAGACTAGTATTCAAATCCACGGCTTCAAGTATCGGATACAATCCTGATTCGAACAATCCAAATGGAATCTCACTCACCTGCGGTAGTAGCGGGGTGAAAGCTTACGTAGTAAAAACAGACTATAATGGAAACATTCTATGGCAGTTTACCTATGGCTATGCACCAGGTAGCGATGCCGATAACTATGGAAATGTTGCATATGATGCAGTGGAAACATCTGATGCTTACATTATTTGTGGCAGAGCGGCTGACCCCGCCAATCCCAGTCAGGGTACGCGTGCAATTCTTTTTAAGCTTAGCAAAACCAACGGACAAATTATATCAAAGAATTATGTCGGGAACCCGGGAAAGGAAAGTTGGATTCGCGCCGCTACTCCTGATCCTTCCGGTACAGTGCTTTACATAACCGGAAAAGAATTGCAAAGCACCGGTTACTACAATCTTTTTGTGCAGAAAATTGATTTGACTGATTTCTCCGTTGATGCAGCTTATTACAAAAACCTTGGTTCAACTACTCACAACATCGGTTACGATATTGCTTTTGATGCAATCCATTCCACAGTATTGGTAGCGGGTGCAATGGATGTTGACGAGGCCTTTGTAGAAAATTCTCAGGGAACCGGTATTGGCCATGTGTATATCTTACATCCTGATCTGACATTTTATGCAGACATTAATATCGGCAATATTATCGCCTACGATCTGCAAATCGGCCTGACCACTTTGAGCGATGGAAACTTTGCCGTTACCGCTTCGAAACAATCAACCGTCCTCAGCAATATTAATAACAACCAATGCGGAGGGCAATTTGATGATCAGGAAACAACACCGCTTTGGAACACTGACGTATATGTAGCCAAGTATTCAGGACAGAATCCATTTCAGTTTTTGTGGGCCAAAACTATTGACTACGATGTGGCTCCCGCCACACCGGGTGTTTATGGCAATCCGCAGCTTCAGGGCAATTTGAAAAGGCAGGAGTGCGTTTATGAAATTGTGGAAGCGCCGGACGGAGGTTTGGTGATCGCCGGAAATAATGCGGACAACTTTGATGATGATTATCTGCTTAAACTTTTCAGCGATTGCGAATCCATGACTACTTACGGGCCAAGTGATATTAATCAACCCACGTACACCGTTGGCGTTAATGAAACATGGAATGTAAGCAAGAAAGTAAACAGTTCCATCATCGTGCCTGATGGGCACACGCTCACCATTACCGGATCGTCCACTGTGATTCAAATGGCTGATACCCGTAAAGTAGGAAGACCTTGTAACATTATTGTTGAACCAAAGGGAAAACTAGTGATGAGCCAGGGTTCAAAGATTACCGGCTTTCAATCCTGCAATTCACTCTGGGAAGGAATTCAGGTACAGGGCAATCCCAATCAGACAAGTACGCTCACCAATCAGGGCTCAGCCCGGATTTATAACGGATGCACGATTGAGAATATGCGCGAAGGAGTCGTCACCGATCAGCTTAATTATCCTGTTTTACTCAATGGAACGGGACCCGATTACAGTAAAAGTCCGCTGCCCTCGCTTATAAAAACCGGAGGCATCGTTCAATCATGGTCTGCTAATTTTTTCAACTGTAAACGGGTGGCCTATTTCCCGCCTTATCCGCTTTCAACTTCAATCTCACCGGACAATGCAAGTTTTTTCAATAACTCCACCATCCGTTGCAGCCAGTATCTGCCGGGCGAACTGGACGATGTAACTGCACTGCCCTACGGCACCACAGAATTTATCAGGATCGAAAACAACCACGGCATTGTAATCTACCGCGACCTCATTGAAAACACGATTGCAGGATTAATTCTCGATAAAAAGGGAATTGGAATCAAAGCCATTGATGCTTCCTTTGAGGTATCAGGCTCGTATGATGCGGGCTTTTTTAACAATCTCAATTACGCCATTGATGCCAGTGCCACCAATGCAGCTGCCCTCAAACTCAACCTTGTTGTCGATCAGGTCACTTTTACCAACAACCTGCATGGCGCCTACTTCTCCGGCATTGCCCAGCCACTGCTCAATCTGCAGCGCTGCATTTTCAATTTACCTGATGTTGCCAATGCGTATGGATTCTATTTTAATGCATGCACGGGCTACACGATAGACGAGAATACTGTGAATGACAATTACGCTTCCGCTTACTTGTATGGCGGCATTATCAATAAATCGGGTGCGGCTAACAACCTTGCCTATCGTAATACTTTCAACAGCACCGATAATTCGCTGAATGCTTACCGGCGCAATGCCGCTGACAATGGTCTCACCGGTTTGCAAATGAAGTGCAACACTTTCAACACCACCATCAGAGATATTACGGTTACTTCCTCAGGACCGCCGATTGGAGATAATGTTGGAAGAATAACTTCACAGCAGGGCAAATGCGATCCGCAAGGCCCTGAAGAAATTACCGGCCCTGCAGGTAATCAATTTTTCAACTCCTGCGGCAGCAGTTCTGCCTGCCACCTGTACAAGGATGTAGTGGCAATTACCTTCAATTACAATTATCACAACAACAATTCGCCGTGGGATCCAATCTACAAGACAGCACAGATTTCAAAAGCGAATTGTTTCGTTTCTATCAATTTTACATATGAAGAAGCCTGTCCGTCAAACTTTGGCGGAGGTTGTGATCCAAACTGCAATTTAGCAGCTATCAGTTCGCTGAACGATCAGATATTAAATGAGCAAAGCAAAATTGACGCAGGCAATTCGGAGAAACTGCTTTCAGAAATTGCTGATGCTTCTGTTTCATCTTCCGATCTGAAATCAGACTTGATTGCTGCAAGCCCGTACCTCAGCGACGAAGTGCTCAGTGCGGCAATAAACCGCAATCCGGCAATGGATGAAAATGATCTTAGCGAAGTTCTGCTTGCCAATTCACCGCTATCCGAAGAAATTGCTTCTGCCACTGAATCAAAATACTCTGACATCACTGCAAGCGCTGCGTATGAAACGGCACAGGAGGGCGTGTCCGGTATGGCAGTGCTGAAGCAGCAACTTGCCGACCTTCAGTTTCAGTTAGACCGCAAGCTGATAGTTGCACTACAATACTACGTGGACAGTGGGTTGATCAATGAGGCTGCAGAACTCTTGCTCAACTACGGAAAAACAAAAGACGCCATTCCGTTTTATGTTCAGATGGGAGAATTTGAAACAGCAAGAGATCTTTTGAAACAATTACCGGTGAACGACATCAATGATTCGAATTACTTTGACCTCATGACCATTCAAACTGATTTGCTTGAAAGCGGCAAGTCATGGAATGAGATGAATGATGAACAAGCCAAAGCAATCAGACAAATCGCTGAAGACAGTTCAGTCATCAGCCGCCAAGCGCAAAATATCTTGGAATGGATATTCGGAGAAGATTATCCGGAGGACTTGCCAATAATCGGAGACGAAAATATTAGTGACGATAATCAGAGGCAGGAAAGCAGCCAACTGCCCAGAGAAAGAATTTCTCTTTATCCAAATCCGGCAGATCAAACTATCCAAGTCGATTTCACCATTAGTCAACTACCCATTACCTCGTTGATAATTTACAATTCAATAGGTGTTGCCATTCAGGAGATATTGATTGCTCCGTATTCTTCATCCATTGAAATCAATCTCTCCTCATATCATGAGGGTATTTATGTCTGGATGTTCAACTCCGAGAACAAACTTATTGAAACAAAAAAGGTAATCATTGAACGATGAGAAAGTTATTTATCACTGCTCCGGCAATTGTTGGAACAGTTTTTCTTTTATTAGTTTCTGGGTTGATTTACGCGCAGTCACCGTTTACTAAGAATCTCGGGAGTCAAACTGGATTGGAGTTCGGTTGGTCCGTGTATCAAGATTCAGAATCTACTTTTTCAATACTTGCAGGAGGTTCTGGCAATCAATTCACCCTTGGTGTCGTTTTCCTGAAAGCTTCATCAGGTGGAGACGAGATATTCCAAAAGAGCTACTTTAATTCAGCAACTGACTACTATGTTGGGCTTAGCCACACGATGAAACAGTTGTCAACCGGAGAGTTTTTTTTTGCAGGAAGTTCCGATTATTACAATTCGTCTAATTCAGACGTAATAGTTTCAAAGCTAACCCCCGAGGGAGATACGATCTTTTTTAGATCAATTGAGACCGGTAACACCGATGCAGCATACAACAGTACTCAAACAAATGACGGCGGCTTCGCCATTACCGGCTGGACTACACCCGATTCACTCACTTCCACCAACCTGCTGCTGATGAAAGTCGATTCCAACGGCAATCTACTGTGGCATAAGTCATACGGGAGT